>NZ_JBVHMF010000019.1:0-127303 GCF_055558595.1 Streptomyces sp. NPDC025721
GTTGGGAGGGGGGGGGGTGTTGTAGGAACAAGCCTACCTTGGGAGGAAGACGGGAAAAGGTGGCGGGGAGAAGGGAGCACCCCTTCGGGTCGGGGGGGGGCCCCGCCCCCCCCCCCCCCCCCACCTGGGGTGCGATCACCCGCCCACCGCCGCCGTCCTCTGAGAGCTGCGACCGCCATGCTTCGATTCCTCGTCCGCCGGACGCTCGGCGCTCTGGTCATTCTTTTGTTCATCAGCGCCTTCACGTTCTTCCTCTTCTTCGCCATTCCGCACGACCCCGCGCTCCTTTCCTGCGGCAAGAACTGCACGCCGCAGAACATCGCGCTGATCCACCACAACCTGGGTCTCGACCACCCGGTGCCGGTCCAGTACTGGAACTACATGGTGCGGATATTCACCGGCCACAGGTTCAGTGCCGGCAACTGCCCCGCGCCCTGCCTCGGTTACTCGTTCGCCACGAGTGAGCCGGTCTGGCCGACCCTGATGAACCGCCTGCCCACGACCATCTCGCTCGCCGCGGGCGGCACCGTGGTCTTCCTGCTCGTCGGTCTCGGCTCCGGCATGCTGGCCGCCTGGAAGCGCGGCACGTTCATCGACAAGATCTTCAGCTCCGCGTCGCTGGTTCTCAGCTCGATGCAGATCTACTTCCTCGGCCCGATCGTGCTGGCCCTGCTGGTCTACAACAACCAGATCCTGGATCAGCCCAAGTACGTGCCGTTCACGCAGAATCCGCTCTCCTGGTTCAACGGACTGCTCATCCCATGGTGTGTGCTGTCGGTGATCTTCACCGCCAACTACACGCGTATGTCGCGCTCGACGATGATCGAGCAGCTACAGGAAGAACATGTACGGACCGCGCGTGCCAAGGGCATGTCGTCGGCGTACGTCTTCTTCCGGTACGCCTGGCGTGGCTCGCTGATCCCCATCGTCACGATCCTCGGTATCGACCTCGGCTCGCTGTTCGGCGGCGCGATGATCACCGAGTACACCTTCCAGCTCGCCGGGCTCGGCCGACTGGCGATCGACTCCGTGATGAAGACGGACCTGCCCATGCTCATGGGCGTGATGCTCTTCAGCGCCACCTTGATCGTCCTGTTCAACATCATCGTGGACGCCGCCTACGCGTTCATCGACCCGCGCGTGCGACTGTCCTAGGAGAACGTCAGTGACCACCATGACCAAGCCCGAGGAGGGCACGCACAAGGGCGGGTCGGACTCGTTCTTGTCCGTACGCGACCTGTACGTCCACTTCTCCACCGAGGACGGCACCGTCAAGGCCGTCGACGGTCTCTCCTTCGACCTGGAGCGCGGCCAGACGCTCGGTATCGTCGGTGAGTCCGGCTCCGGCAAGTCGGTGACGAACCTGTCGATCCTCGGGCTGCACAATCCGGCGACCACCGAGATCGCCGGGGAGATCATCCTGGACGGCCAGGAGCTGACCGGTGCGAGCAACCGCACGCTGGAGCGGCTGCGCGGCAACAAGATGGCGATGATCTTCCAGGACCCGCTGACCGCCCTGTCGCCGTACTACACGGTCGGCCGGCAGATCGCGGAGCCGTACCGGAAGCACCTGGGCGCCAGCAAGCGCGAGGGCCGGGACCGGGCGATCGAGATGCTGGAGAAGGTCGGCATCCCGCAGCCCAAGCAGCGCGTGGACGACTACCCGCACCAGTTCTCCGGCGGTATGCGGCAGCGCGCGATGATCGCGATGTCGCTGGTGTGCAACCCCGATCTGCTGATCGCCGACGAGCCGACCACCGCGCTCGACGTGACCGTGCAGGCCCAGATCCTGGACCTGCTCAAGGACCTCCAGCAGGAGTTCGGGTCCGCGATCATCCTGATCACCCACGACCTCGGTGTGGTCTCCAAGGTCGCCGACGACCTGCTCGTGATGTACGCCGGGCGCGCCGTGGAGCGCGGTTCGGTGCGGGAGATCGTCAAGGAGCCGCAGCACCCGTACACCTGGGGTCTGCTCAGCTCGATGCCGCGCCTCAGCGGCAATGTCGACGACCCGCTGACGCCGATTCCGGGCGCTCCGCCGAGCCTGCTCAGGCCGCCGACCGGCTGCCCGTTCCACCCGCGCTGCGAGTTCCCCGCGCTGGTCGGCGGCGACACCTGCGTCACGTCGCGGCCCGACCTGCCGGCTGGTCGCGGTTCCGCGTGCCATCTGACCGCGGAACAGCGGCAGTCCGTATTCATCGAGAAGATTCAGCCCCGGCTGGGCTGACCGGTCACCAGGGGCAGGCATACCACCATGAGCAACGACACCAGCGCTACCGTGACCGAAACGGTCCCGGAACAGCGCGACAAAAGGCCCGTCGGCGAGAAGCTGCTGGAGGTCAAGGACCTCACCAAGCACTTCCCGATCTACGGCGGCTTTCCGTTCAGGCGCCAAGTGGGCGCCGTCAGGGCCGTGGACGGGGTGGACCTGGAGGTCCACGCCGGCGAGAGCTTCGGCCTGGTGGGCGAGTCGGGCTGCGGCAAGTCGACGACCGGCCGGCTGATCACCCGGCTGCTGGAGCCGACCGGGGGCAGCGTGCTGTACCGGGGCCAGGAGATCGCGCACTCCTCGCGCAAGGAGCTGGCGCCGATCAGGTCCGAGATCCAGATGATCTTCCAGGACCCCTACTCGTCGCTGAACCCGCGCCAGACGGTCGGCACCATCATCGGCGGCCCGATGGAGATCAACGGGATCAACCCGCCCGGCGGGCGCGAGAAGCACGTGCGCGAGCTGCTGGAGACCGTCGGTCTCAACCCGGAGCACTACAACCGCTTCCCGCACGAGTTCTCCGGCGGTCAGCGGCAGCGCATCGGCGTGGCACGGGCGCTGGCCCTCAAGCCGAAGCTGATCGTGGCGGACGAGCCGGTGTCGGCGCTCGACGTGTCGATCCAGGCCCAGGTCGTCAACCTCCTGCAGAAGGTGCAGGAGGAGATGGGCATCGCGTTCCTGTTCATCGCGCACGACCTGGCGATCGTGCGGCACTTCTCGCAGCGCGTCGCGGTGATGTACCTGGGCAAGGTCGTGGAGGTCGGCGACCGCGACTCGATCTACCTGCGCCCGCGCCACCCGTACACCCACGCGCTGCTGTCCGCGGTGCCCGAGGTGGACGTGGACCACGCGGACGACCGCGAGCGGATCCGGCTGGCCGGTGACGTGCCGTCGCCGATCAACCCGCCGTCCGGCTGCCGCTTCCGCACCCGGTGCTGGAAGGCGCAGGACAAGTGCGCGACGGACGAACCGCCGCTGGTCCAGATCGACGGGAACACGGACGGGCACCTGACGGCCTGTCACTTCCCCGAAGAGCCGACGATCGCGGCGCGGGACGAGGACATCGTCCTCGACCCCGCGCTGGCCGCGATCGAGGAGGCGGCTGACAAGACCCTTTGACCCGGGCTCAGTTCAGCCTCCGCTCGGAAACGGTCCGTACCCGGACACCCCAGCACCACCCGGGTACGGACCGTCTCGCGTTGCCGGCGCCCGTCACACGCTCCCGGCCGCGGCGCGCGGTCAGTCGTTCGGGACGACCTGCTTCTCCTCGGCGAAGTGGCACGCCGAGTCGTGCTCGGCCGGGCCCGCCGTGCCGCGGAAGGCCGGGGGGATCGCCAGCAGCGGCTCCTCCAGGGTGCAGCGCTCCTGGGCCTTCCAGCAGCGGGTGCGGAAGCGGCAGCCGGAGGGCGGGTTGGCCGGGGAGGGCACGTCGCCGGAGAGGATGATCCGCTCGCGGTGCTCACGCGCGGCCGGGTCGGGGACCGGGACGGCGGAGAGCAGGGCCTGGGTGTACGGGTGCGTGGGGTGCTCGTAGATCGCCTCGTCGCCGCCGATCTCGACGATCTTGCCGAGGTACATCACGCCGACCCGGTCGGAGATGTGCCGGACGATCGACAGGTCGTGCGCGATGAACATGTAGGAGAGGTTGAACTCCTTCTGGAGATTGCCCATCAGGTTGATCACCTGGGCCTGCACCGACACGTCGAGCGCGGAGACCGGCTCGTCGGCCACGATGATCTCGGGGCGCAGCGCCAACCCCCGTGCGATGCCGATGCGTTGCCGCTGGCCGCCGGAGAACTGGTGCGGATACCGGTTGATGTACTCGGGGTTGAGGCCGACGACGTCGAGCAGGTCCTGCACGCGCTTGCGCCGGTCGCCCTTGGGCGCGACCTCGGGGTGGATCTCGTACGGCTCACCGATGATGTCGCCGACCGTCATACGGGGGTTCAGCGAGGTGTACGGGTCCTGGAACACCATCTGGATGTTGCGCCGGACGGCCTTCAGGGCCCGCCCCGACAGCTTGGTGATGTCGTCGCCCTTGTACAGGATGCGTCCGGCGGTGGGCACTTCGAGGTTCATCAGCAGCCGGGCGACGGTCGACTTGCCGCAGCCGGACTCGCCGACGATGCCCAGCGTCTCGCCGGGGAAGAGGTCGAAGGAGACACCGTCGACGGCCTTGACCGCGCCGATCTGCTTCTTGAACAGGATGCCCTGGGTCAGCGGGAAGTGCTTGACCAGGTCGCGTACTTCGAGGATCGGCTCGTGCGCCGCCTTGACCGGGTCCTTGTGCATGACGGGCTGTTCACTCACCGAGCGTCTCCTTCCAGAAGTGGCAGGCGCTCGCCCGGTCGGGGCTCACCTTCGCCAGCGGGGGCACATCGGTGCGGCAGATGTCCTGGGCCATCGGGCAGCGCGGGTTGAAGGCGCAACCGGGCGGAATGTGCAGCAGGTTGGGCGGCAGCCCCTTGATCGCGTACAGCTCCTGGCCCTTCTGGTCCAGCCGGGGAATCGACTGCAACAGGCCCTTGGTGTACGGGTGCGCGGGCCGCTTGTAGATCTCGTGGACCGGCGAGGTCTCCACGATCCGGCCCGCGTACATCACGGCGATCTTGTCGGCCACGTCGGCGACCACGCCCAGGTCGTGGGTGATGAGGATCAGGCCCATGTTGAACTCCCGCTGGAGTTCGGCCAGCAGGTCCATCACCTGCGCCTGCACCGTCACGTCGAGCGCGGTCGTCGGCTCGTCCGCGATGATCAGCGCGGGTTCCAGGGCCATCGCCATGGCGATCATCACGCGCTGCCGCATACCGCCGGAGAACTGGTGCGGGTACTGCTTGACGCGTTCGGCGGCGGCGGGGATGCGGACCCGTTCCATCAGCTCTACGGCCTTGATCCGCGAGTCCTTCTTCGACATGCCCTGGTGGGTGGTGAACATCTCGCCGAGCTGTTCCCCCACGGTGAGCACGGGGTTGAGGGACGACAGCGCGTCCTGGAAGACCATCGCCATCTTCGCGCCGCGGACCTTGCGCCGCTCCTCGCCGACCATCGTCAGCAGGTTCTTGCCCTGGAAGACGATCTCGCCCTTGGTGATGAAGCCGGGCGGCGAGTCGAGGATGCCCATGATGGCCTGCGCGGTCACGGACTTGCCGGAGCCGGACTCGCCGAGCACGGCCAGCGTCTCGCCCTCGGCCACCGAGTAGGTGACGCCGTTGACCGCCTTGGCGACCCCGTCCCTGGTACGGAATTCGACGTGCAGATCGTGGACGTCCAGCAGGTTGCCGCTGGGCGGGGCGCTGGTGTGTTCTGCGGCCAGGTACTCGGTGCTCATGTACGGGCTCCTCAGCGCAGCTTGGGGTCGAGGGCGTCGCGCACCGCGTCGCCGAGCATGATGAAGGCCAGCACGGTGATGCTCAGCGCGCCCGCGGGCCACAGCAGCATGTGCGGCGCGTTGCGGATCTGCGAGGACGCGTCGGAGATGTCGATGCCCCAGGAGACGGTGGGCGGTTTGAGGCCCACGCCGAGGTAGGACAAGGTCGCCTCCAGCGCGATGTACGTACCCAGCGCGATGGTGCCGACGACGATGACCGGCGCGACGGCGTTGGGCGTGATGTGCCGCAGCAGGATGCGGGAGTTGCCCGCGCCCAGCGCCCGCGCGGCCTGCACGTAGTCGTTCTCCCGCGAGGTGATCACCGAGCCGCGGGCGATACGGGCGATCTGCGGCCAGCCGAGCAGCACCATGAAGCCGATGACCGGCCAGACGGTGCTGTTGGTGACCACGGACAGGAAGACCAGGCCGCCGAGGATGACCGGGATGCCGAAGAAGATGTCGCTGATCCGGGAGAGGACCGCGTCCCACCAGCCGCCGAAGAACCCGGCGAGGCCGCCGAGGACGCTGCCGAGGAGGACCACGCCCAGGGTCGCGCAGACGCCGACGGTGACCGAGGCGCGGGCGCCGTAGACCACGCGCGTGTAGACGTCGCGGCCCTGCTGGTCGTAGCCGAAGGGGTGGCCGGGGCTCGCGCCCTGCTGGGCCTTGGACAGGTCGGCCTTCAGCGGGTCCTGGGTGGCGATCAGTCCGGGCCAGATCGAGATGATCACCAGGAAGAGGATGATCAGCGCGGCGATGATGAAGATGGGATTGCGCCGCAGGTCGCGCCAGGCGTCCGACCACAGGCTGCGCGGCTTCTCCGCGGGGTCGCCGCCGTCGGGCCCCGGCCCCTTCTCCAGTGACCCGGCCTCCTCCGCCGCCAGGTCGAAGCCGCCGCCACCGCCCGCGGCCGAGACGGACTGGCCGGGGTCGAGCGGGTTGCTCTGTTCAGGCATAACGAATCCTCGGGTCCAGGACCGCGTACAGCAGGTCGACTAGCAGATTCGCCAGCAGGAAGACCAGCACCAGGATCGTGACGAAGCCGACCACCGTCGGCGAGTTGTTGCGCAGGATGCCCTGGTAGAGCTGGAAGCCGACGCCGTGGATGTTGAAGATGCGCTCGGTGACGATCGCGCCGCCCATCAGGCCGCCGATGTCGGTGCCGATGAAGGTGACCACCGGGATCAGCGAGTTGCGCAGCAGGTGCCGGAAGATCACCTTGCGGCGTGGCAGGCCCTTGGCGACGGCGGTGCGCAGATAGTCAGCGCGGGTGTTCTCGGCGATCGAGGTACGGGTCAGCCGGGTGACGTACGCGAGCGAGACCAGGGCGAGGACCAGGCCCGGCAGGATCAGTTCGTTGAACGGGGCGCTGGGCGAGACCGAGGGGCTGACCCAGCCGAGCTTCACGCCGAACAGGTACTGGAGCACGTAGCCGGTCACGAACGTGGGCACCGAGATGACGACCAGGGTCATCAGCAGCACCCCGGTGTCGATCGGCTTGCCGCGCCGCATGCCGGTGATCACGCCGAGCAGGATGCCGATGATGATCTCGAAGATGATGGCGACGATGGTGAGCCGGATGGTGACCGGGAAGGCGCTGCCCATCAGGGAGGTGACGGACTGCCCGTTGAAGGCGGTGCCGAAGTCGCCGCGGAAGATGTTCCCCATGTAGAGCAGGTACTGCTTCCACAGCGGGTCGTTCAGGTGCAGGTCCGAGCGGATCTGGGCAGCGGTGGCGGGGTCCGGTGCGCGGTCGCCGAAGAGCGCGGCGACGGGGTCGCCGAGCGCGTAGACCATGAGGAAGATCAGGAATGTGCTGCCGATGAACACCGGGATCATCTGGAGCAGCCGCCGGATCACATAGCGTCCCATGCGGTGCCTTCCGAAGGGCCTTCCGAGCAGTGACGGGGAGGGGCGGGAAGCGGAGCGGCCGGAGGCCGCACCGGGTTACCGGTGCGGCCTCCGGCGGACGTCACTTGACCTTGATCTCGTTGTAGACCGGGACGCTGAACGGGTTCAGCTCGACGTTGGTGATCTTGTCGGAGTACCCGGCGCTGCCGTTCTGGTACCACAGCGGGATCGCGGGCATGTCCTTGACGAGCTGGCGCTCGGCGTCCTGGAAGAGGCCGACGGCCTTGGCGGTGTCGGTCTCGGCGTTGGCCTGGTTGACCAGCTTGTCGAAGTTGGCGTTGCTGTAGTGCGAGTCGTTGGACGACGCGTTGGTGTAGTACAGCGGCTGGAGGAAGTTCTGGATCAGCGGGTAGTCCATCTGCCAGCCGGACCGGAACGGGTTGTCCATCTGCTTGTTGACGATCTTGTTGCGGAAGTCGGCGAAGGTGCCGGTGGGGCTGCCGACGCACGCCTTGTTGTTGCCCAGCACGTTGTTGATGCTGTTGCAGACCGCGTCGACCCACTCCTTGTGGGAGCCGGTGTCCGCGTTGTAGCCGATGGTGATGCTGCCGCCCGGCAGGCCGCCGCCCTCCTGGATGAGCTGCTTGGCCTTGGCCGCGTCGTACGTGCACTCGGCGCCGCACAGGCCGGCCTTGTAGCCGCCGGACGCGCCCAGCACCGGGGAGGTCCAGTCGGTGGCCGGGGTGCGGGTGTTCTGGAAGATCTGCTGGGTGATCTGCTGGCGGTTGATCGCCATCGACAGGCCCTGCCGGACCTTCGCGGAGTTCGCGGACGACCAGCGCGAGTTGTACAGCGGGAAGGCGAGGGTCTGGATGATGCCGGCGGGCTGGTTGATGTACCGGTCGCCGAGGTCGCTCTTGACGTTCTTGAGCTGCGAGGCCGGGATGTCGTCGACCAGGTCCAGGTTGCCCGCCTGGAGGTCGGTGTAGGCGGTGTTGTTGTCGGTGTAGACCCGCAGGTCGACGCCGCCGTTCTGGGCCGGGTCCGGGCCCTTGTAGCCGTCCCACTTGCGCAGGCTCATCTGCGAGCCCTTGCTGTACGACTGGATGGTGTACGGGCCGTCGCCGATCGGCTTCTTCAGCCAGGCGGCGTGGTCGTCGAAGAACGCCTTCGGCAGCGGGTAGTACGCCGAGTACCCGAGGGTGTCGGGGAAGGTGGAGAACTTCTGGTTGAGCTTCACCTTGAACTCGGTGTCGCTGACCTTGGTCAGACCGGAGAGCGTGGTCGCGGAGGACTTGGCGCCCGCGGTGTCCGGGTGGACCTTGTCGTACCCGTCGATGTACTGGAAGAAGTACGCGTTGATCTGGGCGTTCTTCAGCAGCGCGCCGTAGTTCCAGGCGTTGATGAAGGAATCGGAGGTGACCTTCTCGCCGTTGCTGAAGGTCCAGTCCGACTTGATCTTGATGTCGAAGGTCTGCGAGTCGGTGGTGGTGATCGAGTCGGCGATCATGTCGGTCGCCTTGCCGGTCTTCGGGTCGTACTTCTTCAGGCCGCGGAAGACCATGTCGAGCACCTTGCCGCCCTGCACCTCATTGGTGTTGGCGGGCTCCAGCGGGTTCTGCGGGTCGCCCCAGGAAGCGCGCACGACGCCGGAGCCGCTGCCGCCGCCGCCCCCACCGCTGTTGTTGCTGCTGCTGCCGCAGGCGGCGGCTGCCAGGGCGACGGCCGTCGCACAGACGGCCCACTTCAAGCGCGTGGCTCCGCGCATCGCGTGCCTCCTCATGGATCACAAATGACACTTAGTCACCCATGACACCGCAATAGAGCCAAAGTCGCACTTCTACTACTCCGTGTCGGCATGTCCAATGCGTTGGCCATGGCGCAACGCACTGTCAGAAAGCCGTGTCACAGCCCGCATGAAGTGACCTGTCCGCGTCAAAAATGGAGGCGGCCGCGCCCGCTCGCCCGTCCGGTCCCGTGCGGCGCGGGAGAGCGGCACCGTCCGAGGACGTGTCCGGCGGATACCCGGTGGCGCCGGGCGCCGGGATCGGGAAGGCTCGGGCCATGGTCTCGGTAGTGCAGAACGTGGCGATCGACTGTGCGGACGCCTACGGCCTGGCTCTCTTCTGGAGCGGCGTCACCGGCCGTCCGCTGGATCCGGAGGACCGGCCGGGCGACCCGGAGGTCCAAGTGCTCCTCGCAGACGGCCCCCTGCTCCACTTCAACCAGGTGCCCGAGCCCAAGACGGTCAAGAACCGCGTCCACCTGTGCCTGCGCCCCGACACCACCCGCGACGAGGAGGTCGACCGCCTCCTCGCCCTCGGCGCCACCCTCCTCACCGACCGCCGCAACCCCGACGGCACCGGCTGGGCCGTCCTCACCGACCCCGAGGGCAACGAATTCTGCGTCCTGCGCAGCCAAGCCGACCGCGAGGCCGCCCACGCCTGACGGCCACGCCTGACGCGCGCGAGAGGGGCGCCCCCCGGGGTGGGGGGCGCCCCTGTGGGGTGGGGGATCGTCAGGCGGCGCCGACGACGTCCTTTTCTTCGGCGAAGTGGCAGGCCGACTCGTGGGTGGCCGGGGTGGAGCCGCCCTGGAAGCGGGCGGGGATCGCCAGCAGCGGGGTCTCCTCGGCGCAGCGGGACTCGGCCTTCCAGCAGCGGGTGCGGAAGCGGCAGCCGGAGGGCGGGTTGGCCGGGGAAGGCACGTCGCCGGAGAGGATGATCCGCTCGCGGTGCTCACGCGCGGCCGGGTCCGGGACCGGGACGGCGGAGAGCAGGGCCTGGGTGTAGGGGTGGGTCGGGTGCTCGTAGATCTCGGTGTCGGTGCCGATCTCCGCCATCCGCCCGAGGTACATCACGCCGACGCGGTCGGAGATGTGCCGGACGATCGACAGGTCGTGCGCGATGAAGAGGTAGGAGAGGGTGAACTCGTCCTGGAGCTTCTCCATCAGGTTGATGACCTGGGCCTGCACCGAGACGTCGAGCGCGGAGACCGGCTCGTCGCAGATGATGATCTCCGGGTTGAGCGCCAACCCCCGTGCGATGCCGATGCGTTGCCGCTGGCCGCCGGAGAACTGGTGCGGATACCGGTTGATGTACTCGGGGTTGAGGCCGACCACGTCCAGCAGGTCCTCGACACGCTTGCGGCGCGACCCCTTGGGAGCCACCTCGGGGTGGATGTCGAAGGGCTCACCGATGATGTCGCCGACGGTCATACGGGGGTTGAGCGAGGTGTACGGGTCCTGGAACACCATCTGGATGTTGCGCCGGACCGCCTTCAGGGCCCGCCCGGTCAGCTTGGTGATGTCCTCGCCCTTGTAGAACACCTCGCCCGCGGTGGCCTGTTCGAGGTTCATCAGCAGCTTGGCGACCGTGGACTTGCCGCAGCCGGACTCGCCGACGATGCCGAGCGTCTCGCCCCGGTAGAGGTCGAAGGAGATCCCGTCGACCGCCTTGACCGCGCCGACCTGCTTCTTGAACAGGATGCCCTGCGTCAGCGGGAAGTGCTTCACCAGGTTCCGCACCTGGAGGATGGGTTCACCCCGGTTCGAGAGGTCACTCACCGAGCGTCTCCTTCCAGAAGTGGCAGGCACTGCCGCGCCCGTCGCCGATCGTGTGCAGCACGGGCACCTCGGTCCGGCAGATGTCCTGGGCCATCGGGCAGCGCGGGTTGAAGGCGCAGCCCGACGGGATACGCAGCAGGTTGGGCGGCAGCCCCTTGATCGCGTACAGCTCCTGGCCCTTCTGGTCCAGCCGGGGAATCGACTGGAGCAGGCCCTTGGTGTACGGGTGCGCCGGGTTCTTGTAGATCTCGTGGACCGGCGAGCTCTCGACGATCCGGCCCGCGTACATCACCGCGATCTTGTCGGCCACGTCCGCGACCACACCCAGGTCGTGGGTGATCAGGATCAGGCCCATGTTGAACTCCCGCTGGAGTTCGGCCAGCAGATCCATCACCTGCGCCTGCACGGTGACGTCGAGCGCGGTCGTCGGCTCGTCCGCGATGATGAGGTCGGGTTCGAGGGCGAGCGCCATCGCGATCATGATGCGCTGCCGCATACCGCCGGAGAACTGGTGCGGGTAGTCGTTCACCCGCTCCTTCGCCGCCGGGATGCGCACCCGGTCCATCAGCTCGACCGCCTTGGCCTTGGCGGCCTTGCGGGACAGGCCCTGGTGCACCCGGAACATCTCGCCGAGCTGGTAGCCCACCGACAGCACCGGGTTGAGGGACGACAGCGCGTCCTGGAAGATCATCGCGATCTTCCGGCCGCGCAGCTTGCGCCGCTCCTCGCCGGACATCGTGAGCATGTCGCGGCCCTGGAACAGGATCTCGCCCTGCGGGATACGGCCGGGCGGCATATCGAGGATGCCCATGATCGCCTGCGCGGTCACGGACTTGCCCGAGCCGGACTCGCCGAGCACGGCCAGCGTCTCCCCGGCGTTCACCGAGTAGTTGACGCCGTTCACGGCCTTGGCGACACCGTCGCGGGTGTGGAACTCGACGTGCAGGTCCCGTACTTCGAGCAGCGGAGCCGTCGGCACGCCGGGCGCCGGGGCGCTCGCGGTCTCATCGATGACAGTCAACGCCGTACCTCCTAGCGCAGCTTGGGGTCGAGGGCGTCGCGCACCGCGTCGCCGAGCATGATGAACGCCAGCACCGTCACGCTGAGCGCGCCCGCGGGCCACAGCAGCATGTGCGGCGCGTTGCGGATCTGGGTGGACGCCTGGGAGATGTCGATGCCCCAGGAGACGGCCGGCGGCTTGAGGCCCACGCCGAGGAACGACAGCGTCGCCTCCAGCGAGATGTACGTGCCCAGCGCGATCGTCGCGACCACGATGATCGGGGCGAGCGCGTTGGGCGCGATGTGCCGCAGCAGCATCCGCGCGTTGCCCGCGCCGAGTGCCCGCGCCGCCTGCACGTAGTCCTGCTGCTTGGCCGTGATGACCGAGCCGCGCGCGATACGCGCGATCTGCGGCCAGCCCAGCAGGATCATGAAGAGCGAAACGGTGGTGACGCTGCCGCCCTTGACCACGGACAGGAAGACGATGCCGCCGAGCAGGATCGGGATGCCGAAGAAGATGTCGCTGATCCGGGAGAGGATCGAGTCCCACCAGCCGCCGAAGTAACCGGCCAGGCCGCCGAGCAGCGAGCCCAGCACGGTGACGCCGAGGGTCGCGAAGATGCCGACCGACACCGAGGCGCGCGCGCCGTAGACGGTGCGGGTGTAGACGTCGCAGCCCTGCTGGTCGAAGCCGAAGGGGTGCCCGGAGGTCGCCCCGTTCTGCGACTTGGCGAGGTCGCAGGAGAGCGGGCTGCCCCCGGCGATCAGGCTGGGCCAGATCGAGATGACGACCAGGAAGAGGATCAGCAGCCCGGACACGTAGAACATCGGCTTGCGGCTGAGGTCGTGCCAGGCGTCGTTCCACAGGCTGCGCGGCTTCTCGCGCTCCGCGTCACGCGACGGCTTCGACGGCTCCCCCGGGCCGCGCGGTCCGTCCACGGGCAGCCCGGCGGGCGCAGTGGATATCGCGTTCGCGGCGCTCCGGGCGTCGGACATCTCAGACATAGCGAATCCTCGGGTCCAGGACCGCGTAAAGCAGGTCGACGAGCAGGTTGGCGGCCAGGAAGACGATCACCAGGATCGTCACGAAGCCGACGACGGTCGGCGGATTCTGCCGCAGGATGCCCTGGTAGAGCTGGTAGCCGACGCCGTGGATGTTGTAGATCCGCTCGGTGACGATGGCGCCGCCCATGAGCGCGCCGAGGTCGGTGCCGAGGAAGGTCACCACGGGTATCAGCGAGTTGCGCAGCAGGTGGACGGTGACCACGCGGCGCTTGGGCAGGCCCTTGGCCACGGCCGTGCGCAGGTAGTCCGCGCGGGAGTTCTCCGCGACCGAGGTACGGGTCAGCCGGGCCACATAGGCGAGCGAGACACCGGCCAGGACGAGTCCCGGCAGGATCAGGTCACCGATCGGGGCGCCCTCGGCGACCGCCGGATTGGCCAGGCCCCACTTCACGCCCACGAAGTACTGGAGCAGGAAGGCGGTCACGAAGGTCGGAATGGACACGACGAGCAGCGTGAACGCGAGCACGCCCGAGTCCGCGAACCGTCCGCGCCGCAGCCCGGCCAGCAGGCCGAGCCCGATGCCGACGACCGCCTCGATCGCGAAGGCGACCATGGTCAGCCGGATGGTGACCGGGAAGGCCGTGCCCATCAGCTCGGTGACCGGCTGCCCGGTGGCGGCGGTACCGAAGTTGCCGCTGAGGATCTGCCACATGTAGTGCCCGTACTGCGCGGGCAGCGAGTGGTCCAGATACAGGTCGTGCCTGATCTGGTTCGCCGTGGCGGGGTCGGGCGCCCGGTCGCCGAACATGGCGGCCACCGGGTCGCCGAGCGCGTAGACCATGACGAAGATCAAAAAGGTGGTTCCGATGAAGACCGGAACCATCTGGAGCAGTCGTCGAATGACGTAGCGCCCCATCTGTCCTCCAGGGATCGGGGCAGACGTGAGCCGGGGCTTGTGACCCCGGCCGACCTCCGCACCGCGAGCGGTTGCTGTCAGTTCCCCCCGAACGCGCGCCCGCCACGGGGTGCCATGGCGGGCGCGCTTACCGCATCAGGTCAGTTGTTGACCGTGATGTCGGTGAAGACGGGGACACTGAAGGCGTTCTCCGTCACGTTGGACACCCGGGACGACCAGCCGGCGCCACCGTTCTGGTACCAGAGCGGGATGACGGGCATGTCCTTCATCAGGATCTTCTCGGCGTCCTGGTAGAACCCGATCGCCTTGGCGGTGTCCGGCTCCGAGTTCGCCTGCTTGATCAGCGAGTCGAACTGCGGGTTGCTGTAGTGCGAGTCGTTCGAGCTGGCGCCCGTCACGTACAGCGGCGTCAGGAAGTTGTCGATCAGCGGGTAGTCCATCTGCCAGCCGGAGCGGAACGGCTGGGTCATCTCACCCTTGGTGATCTGGTTGCGGAAGTCCGCGAACGTGCCGGTGGGGGCGCCGACGCACGCCTTGTTGTTGCCCACCACGTTGTTGATGCTGTTGCAGACCGCGTCGACCCACTGCTTGTGCGAGCCGGTGTCGGCGTTGTACCCGATGGTCATGTGACCGCCGGGAATGCCGCCGCCCTCCTGGATGAGCTGCTTCGCCTTGACCGGGTCGTACGTGACCGACTCGCCGCCGACGGAGTCGCTGTAACCGCCGGCCGCGCCCAGCACCGGGGAGGTGAGGTCGGTGGCCGGGGTGCGGGTGCCCTGGAAGATCTTCTCGGTGATGGTCTTCCGGTCGATCGCCATGGACAGGCCCTGGCGGACCTTCTCCATGCCGGGGGCGCTCCACGCCTTCTGGTTCAGCGGGAAGGAGACCGTCTGGATGATGCCGGCCGGCTGGTTGAGGTAGCGGCCGCCGAGGTCCGACTTCACGTGGCTGAGCTGCTCGGCCGGAACGTCGTCCAGGACGTCCAGGTTGCCCGCCTGGAGGTCGGCGTAGGCGGTGTTGCTGTCGGTGTAGACCTTCAGCAGCACGCCCTTGTTCTTCGGCTTGCTCGGGCCCGTGTAGTTCGGGTTCGGGACCAGCTTCATGCTGGAGCCCTTGCTGTACGAGTCGATCATGTACGGGCCGTCGCCGACCGGCTTGTTCAGGTAGCCGGCGTGGTCGGTGAAGAACGACTTCGGCAGCGGCGCGAACGCCTTGTAGCCGAGGCGGTCGGGCCACGTGGAGAACTTCTGGGTGAGCTTGACGGTGAAGGTGGTGTCGTCCACGACCTTCAGACCCGACATGGTCTTCGCGGTCGGGGCGGCGCCCTCCTTGTCGGGGTGCACCGCGGCGTAGCCGTCGATGTCCGCGAAGAAGTACGCGTTGAGCTGCTTGTTCGTCAGCAGCGCGCCGTAGTTCCAGGCGTCGACGAACGAGTTGGCGGTCACCGGGGTGCCGTCGGAGAACTTCAGGCCCTGCTTGATCTTGATGGTGAAGTTCTGCTGGTCGGTCGTGGTGATCGAGTCAGCGGCCTCAAGGTTGGCCTTCCCCGTCTTGGGGTCGTACTCCTTGAGGTTCATGAAGATCATGTCCAGGACCTTGCCGCCCTGGACCTCGTTGGTGTTCGCCGGCTCCAGGGGGTTCTGGGGGTCTCCCCACCACGCCCTGACGATGCCGTCGTTGGAACCGCCGGCCTTGTTGTCCGAATCACCGGAACCGCAGGCGGTTGCCGCGAGGGCGACGACTGCCGCGCCTATGACCCACTTGGCGCTCTTGGCACCGCGCATGGGTTTGCCTCCTCAGGAGTCACTGTCGATACGTGAAAGGAAGGCCGGTCGCCGCTGACACTCCTGACACCCCTGACAGGAGAAGGGCCTGGCCTTCCGTGCTCGTGAGTCGGCGCTCCCCATCAGCGCGTGACCCATTGACCCGAGCTCAACTTCGTCCACTATCGGGCACGTTTGAGGTCGCTCGGAACAGGGTCTGGTTTCGCTTCGGTCACGATGGGCAGAGGAGCCTGCTCAAAATTCGGACAATCTGGAACGTACACAGACAGGTTCGAAACGGACAGTGTGATCTTTCTTACGCCGCTGAGCGGAGATGAACGTCCGGATAACGGACAGTGCGAAAAACCCAAAAGGGGCGCGGAGAGCGCGTGACCGGTCCCCGCCGTCCGGCGGCGGAGTCTGGTCGCGCGGCTCCCCGCGCCCCTACGGGCGCTGCGCGGTCAGCGCTTGGCCCGAGCGGCCGAGCGTCCCCGCTCCTTCTGGTCCAGGACGACCTTGCGGATGCGGACCGTCTCCGGGGTCACCTCGATGCACTCGTCCTCGCGGCAGAACTCCAGCGACTGCTCCAGCGAGAGCTTGCGCGGCGGCACCACGTTCTCGGTGTTGTCCGCGGACGCGGCGCGCATGTTGGTGAGCTTCTTCTCCTTGGTGATGTTCACGTCCATGTCGTCGGACCGCGAGTTCTCACCGATGATCATGCCCTCGTAGACCTCCGTGGTCGCCTCGACGAAGATCACGCCGCGCTCCTGGAGGTTGATCATGGCGAACGGCGTCACGACACCGGCGCGGTCGGCCACCAGGGAGCCGTTGTTACGGGTCCGCAGGTCGCCGAACCACGGCTCGTGGCCCTCGAAGATGCTGTGCGCGATGCCGGTGCCGCGGGTGTCGGTGAGGAATTCCGTACGGAAGCCGATCAGGCCGCGGGCCGGGACGACGAACTCCATACGGACCCAGCCGGAGCCGTGGTTCGTCATGGTCTCCATGCGGCCCTTGCGGGTCGCCATGAGCTGGGTGATCGCGCCCAGGTACTCCTCGGGGCAGTCCACCGTCATCCGCTCGACCGGCTCGTGGACCTTGCCGTCGATCACCTTGGTGACCACCTGCGGCTTGCCGACGGTCAGCTCGAAGCCCTCGCGGCGCATCTGCTCGACCAGGATGGCCAGCGCCAGCTCGCCGCGGCCCTGGACCTCCCAGGCGTCGGGGCGCTCGGTGGGCAGCACGCGGAGCGAGACGTTGCCGATCAGCTCCCGGTCGAGGCGGTCCTTGACCTGGCGGGCGGTGACCTTGTGGCCCTTGCCGCCCTTGCCGACCAGCGGCGAGGTGTTCGTACCGATGGTCATCGAGATCGCGGGCTCGTCGACCGTGATGAGCGGCAGCGCGACCGGGTTCTCCAGGTCGGCCAGCGTCTCGCCGATGGTGATCTCCGGAATACCGGCCACCGCGCAGATGTCGCCGGGGCCCGCCATCTCGGCGGGCTTGCGGGTCAGCGCCTCGGTCATCAGCAGTTCGGTGATCTTGACCTGGCTGACCGAGCCGTCGCGCTTCATCCACGCGACCTGCTGGCCCTTGCGCAGCTCGCCCTCCTCCACCCGGAGCAGGGCGATACGGCCGAGGAAGTTGTCCGCGTCGAGGTTGGTGACGTGCGCCTGGAGCGGCGCGCCCTCGGTGTACGTGGGGGCCGGGACGGTGGACAGGATCGTGGAGAAGAACGGCTCCAGGCTGTCGCTGTCGGCCGGAACCGTGCCGTTCTCCGGCTTGGTCAGCGAGGCGATGCCGTCCCGCGCGCACGCGTAGACGATCGGGAACTCGATCTGGTCCTCGGTGGCGTCCAGGTCCAGGAACAGGTCGTACGTCTCGTTGACGACCTCGTCGATCCGGGAGTCGGGGCGGTCCGTCTTGTTCACGCAGAGGATGACCGGCAGGTTCGCCGACAGCGCCTTGCGGAGCACGAAACGGGTCTGCGGCAGCGGGCCCTCGGAGGCGTCCACCAGCAGCACGACCGCGTCGACCATGGACAAGCCGCGCTCTACCTCGCCGCCGAAGTCGGCGTGGCCCGGGGTGTCGATGATGTTGATCGTGATGACATCGCCACCGCCCTTGGGGTGGTACTTCACGGCGGTGTTCTTCGCGAGAATGGTGATGCCCTTCTCGCGCTCCAGGTCGTTGGAGTCCATCATCCGATCGTCGAGATGCTGGTGGGCGGCGAATGCGCCGGCCTGCTTGAGCATCGCGTCGACGAGGGTCGTCTTGCCGTGGTCGACGTGGGCGACGATGGCGACGTTACGAATATCGTGGCGCGTGGACATGCTGCGGCGCTTCTCCCGGAATCGTGGATGGACGTCGCGTTCCTCGTTGACGCGCTCGCCTGCCGGGCAAGGTCACGCCGCGGCCTTACCCCATGGTACGGGCCCCAACCCCCCTCGGCCGCCGATGGCTGGCTTCAGAGGGGATTTGGGGCCCGTAATCGCACGGTTTTCCGCGACCGCGCGCGCCTACTTGCGGAAGCCGAGGTTCTGGTAGTCGGGGGTCTGGAAGCCGAAGGCGCCCGCGTTGGCGACGGTGGTGCGCAGCGCGACCAGGCCGGGGCGCTGGTAGAGCGGGATGGAACCGGCCGCGGCCCAGATCCGGGCGTCGGCCTTGGAGGTCAGGTCGCGGGCCGCGGAGGTGTCCAGCTCGCCGCCCGCCCGGTCCAGGAGCTGGTCGATCTGGTCGGTGCCGACCCGCGTGTAGTTCTGCGCCACGGTCAGCGAGCCGTCTGGCGCGGGCACCGGCTTGGCGAAGATCGGGGTGTCGTCGGTGGCCGGGTAGGCCGTGCCGGGCCAGGAGTAGAGCGCCAGGTCGAAGTCGCCCGAGGCGATGTGGTCCTGGAAGTAGCTGTCGCCCGCGACCTTGGTGATCTCGGTGCGGATGCCGATGCCGGAGAGCATCGAGGCGATCCGGGTGCCGACGTCGTCCAGCGTCGGGGAGTCCGCCGGGAGCACGAAGCGCATGGTGAGCTGCTTGCCCGCCTTGCTCACGGCGGCTGCGGGCTCCACGACGGTGACGGCGCCGGAGGCCGCGGTACGGCCTGGGCCGCCGGCCGCCTGGTCGCCGGTCTTGGCGTTGCTGCGCGTCCAGCCCGCGTCGGCCAGCAGCGCCTGGGCCTGCTGCACGTCGTTGGTGCCGAGCGCCGAGCTGTTGTCGCGGTAGCCGTCCTGCGAGGGCAGCACCAGGTGGTTGCCGAGCGCCTCGTCGGGCAGCCCGAGCGGCTTGAGCACGGCGGTGGCGATGGCCTTGCGGTCGATGGCGCGGGCCACGGCGTGCCGGATGCGCTCGTCGGCCAGCGGTCCCGTACTGCCGTTGATGGCGAGCTGCGCGTACGCGGCGTCGGGCGCCTTCCGTACGGCCAGGCCCTTGGTCCCGGTCACGGCGGTGACCGCGCCGGGGTCGATCTCGGCCAGGTCGAGGGTGCCCGCGGCGAGTGCGGCGGGGCGCTTGTCCACCGGCACGGCGGTGAGCACGATCCGGTCGAGCTTGGCGGGCTCGCCCCACCACGCCTTGTTGCGGTCCAGCGTGACGGTGCCCTTCTTGGTGTCCACGGCCTCGACCGCGAAGGGGCCCGCGACGACCGGCAGCTTGGTGCGCACGCCGTCGTTGAAGGTGTCCGCGTCACTGGTCACCGACTTCGGGTACAGCGGGCTGAACAGCGACTTCCAGTCCGCGTACGGGCTGGCGAAGGTGACGTCGACCTGCTGGGCGTCCTTGCCCTGCCGGACGTCGGAGATCCGGTCGTAACCGGCGTTGCGGGCCGTCCAGAAGGCGCTGTTCTTGCCGTTCAGCGCCTTCCACTGGGCGACGAAGTCGGCCGCGCCGACCGCCTGGCCGTCGCTCCACTTCGCCTTGGGGTTCAGGTGGTACGTGACCACCTGGCGCGGTGACTGCGCGACGTCCGCGCTCGCCAGGAAGTCGCTGTCGGCCCGCGGGGAGCCGTGGCCGTCGAGCCGGTACATCGCCGGGAGGGTGGCCCCCGCGATCGTCAGCGTGTCGGCGTCCGCGTCCGCCTGGTACGCGTTCAGCGTGCGGGGCAGCTCATCGGTCGCCCAGCGCAGCGTGCCGCCGTCGCGGACGCCCGCGCGCGAGACGGTCGCGATGTCGGTGCCCGCCGTCCCGGCGGCGCCGCCGCCCGAGGAGCAGGCGGTCAGGGTCATGGCCGCCCCGGCGGTCAGCGCCACGGCGGCGCGCAATACGGGTGGGTTCGCGCTGCGGTTCATGGATCGGACACCTCCGGCGGCCCGGCATAGACCGGGGACATACTCATTTGGCCTGATTTCCGGGTAATCACTTCCCAGTGGAGGGGACGAGGAGCGGCTCTCCGCCCCGACACGACCGCAATGCCCCGCTCTTCCACCCGGACGGCCCCTTGGCGCGGGGGGCGGCCCATGAGGGGCGCGGGGGACTGCGCGGGGTGGCCGGGCGGGCGGCGCGCCCGGAGACCGGCGAACCGCCCCGGAGGGGAATTGGTGCACGCGTCTTCCCAACCGAAGGTGTGACGCGCGACACTTCCAGGCGCGGCAGCGTCATCAACCGCATCACCCCCGCACGGCGGAGAAGGTGAGGCATCCGTATGTCCCTGCAAGACGATCTGACGTCGGTCACCCGGCGGCTCGACGATTTGATGCGCTGCGTCGGGCGGCTGGACGAGCACGTGGGCGACAGCCTGGACATGCGCAGGGTGCGGGCCGACGCGGCCCATCTGCGGGAGAGCCTGGCTCTGCTGCACGAGGCCGTCCCGACGACCGCGGGCATCCGCAAGGTCGAGATGGTGACGATCCCGGACGCGCCGTACGACCGCGGCCTGTGGGCCGACGCGGAGGACGAGGGGCTGGGCTCGCCGCACCGGCACGCGCCGTAGCGCGCGGCACCGGCCCGCGGCGGCCGTACCACCCCCGCACCCCTCGGCGCCCGCACCCGGCGGCGTCCCCTCCCCCGTTCCTTCGGAGTCCTCCTTGGCCACCGGAACCACCCCCTCCCCCACCGCGCGCCGCGGCGTCCTGACGCCGGGGCGCGCGGCCATTTCCGAACGGCATCTGCGGACCGACCGGTGGTGGGTGCCACCGCTGGTCACCGCGCTCGGCCTGGCGGCCTTCGTCGTCTACTCGACCTGGCGGGCCTTCGCCAACAGCCACTACTACGCGGCGCCCTACGTCTCGCCGTTCTACTCGCCGTGCCTGGCGTCGAACTGCGCGGACATGAAGGGCGGCGCCAACTGGCCACTGTTCGGCGACTGGTGGGGCCTGTCACCGGCCCTGCTGGTGCTGGTCTTCCCGCTCGGCTTCCGGCTGACCTGCTACTACTACCGCAAGGCGTACTACCGGGGCTTCTGGGCCTCGCCGCCCGCCTGCGCGGTCGCCGAACCGCACGCGAAGTACACCGGCGAGACGCGGCTGCCGCTGATCCTGCAGAACGTGCACCGCTACTTCTTCTACTTCGCGCTGCCGGTGGCGGGCATCCTCACCTACGACACGGTGCTCGGCTTCCGCGACGAGCACGACCGCTGGGGCCACATGGGTCTGGGCACGGTCGTCCTGCTCGTGAACATCATCCTGATCTGGGCGTACACGCTGTCGTGCCACTCGTGTCGGCACATCATGGGCGGCAAGCTCAGGCACTTCTCCGCGCACCCGGTGCGCTACCGCCTCTGGGGCTGGGTCGGCGTCCTCAACGGCCGTCACATGCTGCTCGCCTGGTCGTCCCTGATCAGCGTCGGCCTCACCGACCTCTACATCTATCTGGTCTCCAGCGGCGTATTCGACGATCCGAGGTTCTTCTGAGATGACACAAGTCGAACGGCACGCGTACGACGTGGTCGTGGTCGGCGCGGGCGGCGCCGGGCTGCGGGCCGCGATCGAGGCCCGGGAGCGGGGCATGCGTACCGCCGTGATCTGCAAGTCGCTGTTCGGCAAGGCCCATACGGTGATGGCCGAGGGCGGCATCGCGGCCAGCATGGGCAACGTCAACTCCGGTGACAACTGGCAGGTGCACTTCCGCGACACCATGCGCGGCGGGAAGTTCCTCAACCACTGGCGGATGGCGGAGCTGCACGCCAAGGAGGCTCCCGACCGGGTCTGGGAGCTGGAGACCTGGGGCGCGCTGTTCGACCGCACCCCCGACGGCAAGATCTCGCAGCGCAACTTCGGCGGCCACGAGTACCCGCGGCTGGCACACGTCGGCGACCGTACGGGCCTTGAGCTGATCCGCACCCTCCAGCAGAAGATCGTCTCGCTCCAGCAGGAGGACTTCGCGGAGACCGGCGACTACGAGTCGCGGCTGAAGGTCTTCCAGGAGTGCACGGTCACCCGCGTGCTCAAGCAGGACGACAAGGTCGCGGGCGTCTTCGGTTACGTGCGCGAGTCCGGGCGGCTGTTCGTGATCGACACGCCCGCGGTGGTGCTGGCGACCGGCGGCATCGGCAAGTCCTTCAAGGTGACGTCCAACTCCTGGGAGTACACCGGCGACGGGCACGCGCTGGCGCTGCTGGCCGGGGCGCCGCTGATCAACATGGAGTTCATCCAGTTCCACCCGACGGGCATGGTCTGGCCGCCGTCGGTGAAGGGCATCCTGGTCACCGAGTCGGTGCGCGGCGACGGCGGGGTGCTGCGCAACAGCGACGGCAAGCGGTTCATGTTCGACTACGTGCCGGATGTCTTCAAGGAGAAGTACGCGCAGTCCGAGGAGGAGGCCGACGGCTGGTACTCCGCCCCTGACACCCACCGCCGACCGCCGGAGCTGCTGCCCCGCGACGAGGTGGCGCGCGCGATCAACTCCGAGGTGAAGGCCGGGCGCGGCACCCCGCACGGCGGCGTCTTCCTCGATGTGTCGACGCGGCTGCCCGCCGAGGAGATCAAGCGGCGGCTGCCGTCGATGCACCACCAGTTCAAGGAGCTGGCGGACGTCGACATCACCGCGGAGCCGATGGAGGTCGGCCCGACCTGTCACTACATGATGGGCGGCGTCGACGTGGACCCGGACACGGCCGCGGCGCGCGGGGTGCCGGGGCTCTACGCGGCGGGCGAGGTCGCGGGCGGCATGCACGGCTCCAACCGGCTGGGCGGCAACTCGCTCTCCGACCTGCTGGTCTTCGGCCGCAGGGCCGGGCTGCACGCGGCGCGGTACGCGGCCTCGTTCGTCGAGGGCGCGCGTCCCGTCGTACCCGAGGAGCAGATCGACACCGCGGCGGCCGAGGCGCTGCGGCCGTTCAGCGCGGAAGACGCGGACGCGGCGGAGGCCGCCGGGGGTGCGCAGGCGGGCGGGGCGCGGCCCGCGGAGAACCCGTACACCCTGCACCAGGAGCTCCAGCAGGTGATGAACGACCTGGTGGGCATCATCCGGCGCGGTCCCGAGATGGAGGACGCGCTGAACCGGCTGACCGGGCTGCGGGCCAGGTCGCGGCGGGCGGGCGTCGAGGGGCACCGGCAGTTCAATCCCGGCTGGCACCTGGCGATCGACCTGCGGAACATGCTGCTGGTCAGCGAGTGCGTGGCGCGTGCCGCGCTGGAGCGGACCGAGAGCCGCGGCGGCCACACCCGCGACGACCATCCGGAGATGGACCGCGCCTGGCGCAAGGTCAATCTGGTCTGCGAGCTGACCGACCCCACCGGGGGCCTGGCGGCCACCGACCCCGACCACGGCCAGATCGGTCTGCGCCGGCGCGCGACGGACCCGATCCGGGGCGACCTGCTCGACCTCTTCGACAGGGACGAGCTGCTCAAATACCTGACGGACGAGGAGCTCGACGGGTGAGTTACGAAGCGCACTTCAAGGTGTGGCGCGGTGACGCCGAGGGCGGCGAGCTGCGCGACTACCAGGTCGAGGTCAACGACGGCGAGGTCGTGCTCGACATCATCCACCGCCTCCAGGCCACCCAGGCGGGCGACCTGGCGGTCCGCTGGAACTGCAAGGCGGGCAAGTGCGGGTCGTGCAGCGCGGAGGTCAACGGACGGCCGCGGCTGATGTGCATGACCCGCATGTCGGTCTTCGCACCGGAGGAGACGATCACGGTCACCCCGATGCGGACCTTCCCCGTCGTGCGCGACCTGGTCACCGATGTCTCCTTCAACTACGACAAGGCCCGGCAGGTCCCGGCCTTCGTGCCGCCGAAGGGGGTCGCGGCCGGGGAGTACCGGATGCAGCAGGTCGACGTGGAGCGCTCGCAGGAGTTCCGCAAGTGCATCGAGTGCTTCCTGTGCCAGGACACCTGTCACGTGGTGCGCGACCACGAGGAGAACAAGACGTCGTTCGCCGGGCCGCGTTTCCTGATGCGGATCGCGGAGCTGGACATGCATCCGCTGGACGCGGCCTCCGAGGCCGGTCTGACCCGCGCCTCGTCCGCGCAGGAGGACCACGGGCTCGGCTACTGCAACATCACCAAGTGCTGCACCGAGGTGTGCCCCGAGCACATCAAGATCACCGACAACGCGCTGATCCCGCTCAAGGAGCGGGCGGTGGACCGTAAGTACGATCCGCTGATCTGGCTGGGCAACAAGATCCGCCGCCGCGGCGAGTAGTCCCCCCTCTCCGCTGCCTGCCCGCCTGCCCCGCACGGGGCGGGCAGGCAGGGGGAGCAGGCGGGCTGGCGGGCTGGCGGGAACGGAACTCCGAGTCGCGCTCCGGACACACCGGACATAGCCTCCGAAAAGGAGCACGCGGCAAGCGGCCGTGGCGCGGCGAAGGGCGCGGTACGCATGCGGCGACTCGCGGGAATCGTTGCGGCGCTCGGCGCCCTGATGCTGCTGTCCGGCGCGCCGTCGGCACGGGCGGACGACCCGATCACGCTGTCCAGGTCCGGCCAGATAACCGACAAGGTCGGCGCACTGGGCGACCGGAAGCCGCAGGTCGTCACGGCGCTGGACGGCCTCTACCAGAAGCAGCGCGTCCAGCTCTTCGTGGCGTACGTCCGCACCTTCTCCGGCCGCGCTCCGCAGGACTGGGCGAACGCGACCGCGACCAAGAACGGCCTGGGCCAGCGGGACGTCCTGCTGGCGGTGGCCACCCACGACCGGCAGTACGCGGTCTCCGCCGACCAGGACTCCGGCCTGACCGCGGCCCAGCTCAACGAGGTCAGCAGCCAGGCCGTCGAGCCCGCGCTGCGGCAGAACGACTGGGCGGGCGCCGCGATCGGCGCGGCCACCGGCTACGACGCGGTCCTCAGCGGCCTTCCGGTGACCGTCCCCTCGATCACCCCCGGCACCGCGGACCCGGGCGGCAGCGGGGCGCCCCCGGGCGACTCCGCGGCCGACCTGTGGATTCCGGTGGTGGCCGTCGGCGCCGCGGGCGCGGTCGGGGTGTGGGCGTTCCGCAGGAAGCGCGGCCCGCGGCAGCCCGCCCGACCGGCGCCCGGCGAGCGCGGCTGGGGCGCCCCGCAGCCGACCCCGCTGCCCGAGCTGGACTCGCAGGCCAAGCACCTGCTGGTGGAGACCGACGACGCGGTCCGCACCAGCCAGGAGGACGTGGGCTTCGCGGCGGCGCAGTTCGGCGAGGAGGCCGCGCGGCCGTTCGCCGAGGCCGTCGAGTACGCCAAGACCGAGCTGACCGCGGCCTTCCGGCTGCGGCAGCAGCTCGACGACGCGATACCCGAGGACGACGCGACCCGCCGGCAGATGCTGGACGAGATCCTGTCCCGCTGCACCCAGGCCAACCGGCGGCTGGACGCGGAGTCCGAGGCGTTCGACCGGCTGCGCGCCCTGGAGGCGAACGCGCCGGAGGTGCTGGAGCAGGCCGAGGCGAAGGCGGCGGCGCTGCCGAGCCGGATCGACACCGCCGAGGCGTCCCTGGCGCCGCTGGCCCAGAAGTACGCGGACGCCGCGCTCGACCCCGTCACCGGCCACCCGGCAGAGGCCAGGGACCGGCTGGAGTTCGCCCACGCCAGCCTCGTACAGGCCAGGGCCGCCGTCGGCACCGACCACGGCAAGGTCGCCGTGTACGTACGGGCCGCCGAGGGCGCGCTGGACCAGGCGGTCATGCTCACCGACTCCGTCACCCGAAGGGCCCAGGAGCTGGCGGAGGCCGACGGGAAGCTGCGGGACGCGCTGACCGAGGCCGACACCGACCTCGCCGAGGCCCGCGGCCTGCTCGGCGGCACCGCCGCCGGGGTCTCCACCGCCGACCTCCAGGGCAGGATCGCCCGCGCCGAGACGGTCGTGGCCGACGTACGGCAGGAGCTGGCGGCGGGGCGCTACGACCCGATCGCCGGGCTGCGGCGGGTCGAGGAGGCGGACGCGGCGCTGGACGAGGCGCTGGCCGGGGCCCGCGAGCGGGAGGTCAGCGAGCAGCGGGCGCGCGGGCTGCTGGACCAGGCGCTGCTGGGGGCGCGCAGCGAGGTGGCCGCCGCCCGCGACATGGTCACCACCAACCGCGGCGCGGTCGGCAGCCAGGCCCGTACCCGGCTCACCGAGGCGGAACGGCGGCTCCAGCAGGCCGAGGCGCTGGCCGGTTCCGACGCGGCGGGCGCGCTGGCGCACGCACAGGAGGCGGACCGGCTGGCCCGGCAGGCGCAGGACGCGGCCCGGCGGGACGTCGGCGGGTACGGCGGGGGCTTCGGCGGACCCGGCGGCCGGCGCTCCGGCGGCGGCATGGGCGGCGCGGTGCTCGGCGGGATCATCCTCGGCGAGATCCTCGGCGGCGGGCGCGGCCGGGGCGGCGGCGGCTTCGGCGGGGGCTTCGGGGGCGGCGGCTCGGGGCCCGGCAGCTTCGGCGGCGGCCAGACCCGCGGCCGGATGGGCGGCGGCGGCCGCTTCTGAACTCCCCTGACCCTCCTTCTATCCGCCCCCTTCCTTTCCGGCCCCCCTACTTTCCGGCCCCACTTTCCGGCCCTTTCCGGCCCTTTCTGGCTCACGGATACGGACACGCAAGGAGTACGACCATGACGAAGCAGACCGTCCTCGGCCGGGTGACCCAGCTCGCCAAGGCCAACATCAACGCCCTCCTCGACCAGGCCGAGGACCCGCAGAAGATGATGGACCAGCTCATCAGGGACTACACCACCAACATCCGCGAGGCCGAGGAGGCGGTGGCCACCACCATCGGCAATCTGCGGCTGATGGAGCAGGACCACGCCGAGGACGTCGCGGCGGCCAAGGAGTGGGGCGACAAGGCGCTGGCGGCCAGCAAGAAGGCCGACGAGCAGCGCGCCTCGGGCAACGCCGCGGAGGCCGACCGCTTCGACAACCTCGCCAAGATCGCGCTGGGCCGTCAGCTCCAGTCCGAGAAGGAGGCGCGGACGGCCGAGCCGACGATCGCCTCGCAGAACGAGATCGTGAGCAAGCTCAAGTCCGGCCTGGACTCGATGAAGGCCAAGCTGGGCGAACTCCAGGGCAAGCGCGACTCGTTGGTGGCGCGCGCGAAGTCCGCGCAGGCGCAGAACCAGATGATGGACGCGGTCAAGAACATCGACGTGCTCGACCCGACCAGCGAGCTGGGCCACTTCGAGGACAAGGTGCGGCGCGAGGAGGCCAGGGCCAAGGGCAAGGAGGAGCTGGCCGCGTCCTCGCTCGACGCGCAGTTCGAGTCGCTGGACGCGCTCGGCGACAGCGCGGAGATCGACGCGCGACTGGCCAAGCTCAAGGACCGCGCGGCCTGACCGCCGAGGGCCGTCCGCCTGCCGCGCGCGGCAGGCGCTAGAACATGCTCAGCAGTTCGTCCACCGAAGGACCGCTGGAGTGGGACTGCTCGCCGGGAAGGGCGAGTTCGAACCAGACGGTCTTGCCGCGGTGGGTACGGCGGCTGCCCCAGCTCTCGCTGAGCATGGTGACCAGTTGCAGGCCGCGCCCGCCCTCGTCGGTGTCACGGGCGCGGCGGCGGCGCGGC
Organism: Streptomyces sp. NPDC025721; assembly: GCF_055558595.1. Classification (NCBI taxonomy): domain Bacteria; kingdom Bacillati; phylum Actinomycetota; class Actinomycetes; order Kitasatosporales; family Streptomycetaceae; genus Streptomyces; species Streptomyces sp. NPDC025721. The sequence goes on from NZ_JBVHMF010000019.1 coordinate 27,598, forward strand.
TGCACCAGGGCGCTGTCCCACACCTCGCACACCAGGGTGCGGTCCAGCAGCAGCCGCAGTCGTATGTCGCCGTAGCCGTGCCGCAGCGCGTTGGTGACCAGCTCGCTGACCAGCAGTTCCGTGGTGTCGACCAGGTCGCCGAGCCCCCAGCTCAGCAGTTGCTCGCGGGCCAGCTCGCGGGCCCTGGCCACCGACGTGGGGCGCGGTTCCAGCGTCCAGTCGCCGACCTGCTCCGCGGGCAGACCGCGGATTCTGGCCATCAGCAGGGCGATGTCGTCCTCGCCGTGCGCGGTGTCCAGGGTGGCCAGCACGTGGTCGCAGATGTCCTCGAGCGGCCTCGGCGGCCCGGCCAGCGAGTCCCGGAAGGCGTCGAGGCCCTCGTCCAGCGGGTGGTTGCGGGACTCCACGAGACCGTCGGTGTACAGGGCGAGCAGCGCGCCCTCGTTCAGCTCGACCTCGATCTCCTCGAACGGCTCGCCGCCGACGCCCAGCGGCACTCCCCTGGGCACTTCGAGCAGCAGCGGCGACTCGCCCGACTCCACGACGACCGGCGGCAGATGGCCCGCGTTGGCGATCGTGCAGCGCCGGGTGACCGCGTCGTAGACCACGTAGATACAGGTGGCCAGGTAGACCTCGGACAGGTCGGCGCCGCCGCGGTCCTTGGCCCGGCGGGTGCGGCCCTGGTTCGGGGAGCCGAGGCCGTTGGCCACCTCGTCCAACGCGCCCAGCACTTCGGCGGGTTCGAGGTCGAGCGCGGCCAGGGTCCGTACGGCGGTGCGCAGTTCGCCCATCGCGACGGCGGCGCGCAGGCCGCGGCCCATCACGTCGCCGACCACCAACGCGGTGCGGTGGCCCGGCAGTTCGATGACGTCGAACCAGTCGCCGCCGACCTCGGTCTCCATGCTGCCCGGCAGGTAGCGGCAGGCGATGTCGAGGCCCGCGGCCTCGGGGTCGTCGGGGGGCAGCAGGCTGCGCTGGAGGATCAGCGCGCGCTCGTGCTCACGCCGGTAGAGCCGGGCGTTGTCGATGAACACCGCGGCGCGGGCGGCCAGTTCCTCGGCGAGCATCCGGTCGCGGTCCACGAACGGCTCGCTGCCCTTGGCGCGGGAGAACTGCACCAGCCCCAGTACGGTGTCGCGGGCGACCATCGGCACCACGAGCGTGGACTGCACGAGGGTGCCGCCGAGGTCGGGCCCCCCATCGCCGTCGATCACCTGCGGCTGCGCGGTGCGCAGCGCCCGCGCGCTGGCGGAGCTGAAGCGGTAGCGGTGCACGGCGCCGACCGCGACCGGGCCGTCCGCCACATCGTCGTCGTCCCCGGCCATCGCTATCGGCGCGTCCGACACGGAACTGGCGAACGCCACCCGGCGCACGTCCCCGCTGCCGTCGGTGGTGCCGGTCAGATCCTCGGCGCCGGACAGCAGGGCCTGGTAGAGGTCGACGGAGGCGATGTCGCAGAAGTGCGGGACGGCGACGTCCAGCAGTTCGCGCGCGGTGGTCTCCAGGTCGAGCGAGGTGCCGATACGGGCGCCCGCCTCGTTGAGCAGCGCGAGATTGCGGCGGGCGTGCGCGGCCTCGCGCTCGGCTCGCTGACGTCCGGTGACGTCCATCGCGAGTCCCGCGACGCCGATCGGCCGCCCGGTGCCGCTGTGCAGCCGGTACAGCGACATCGACCAGCGCCGCCGCCCCGGATCGCCGGGCACGGTGCCGACCAGCGGCATGTCCAGGACGGGCTCGCCGGTCTCCAGCACCTGGCGCAGCGCGGCGCTGAGCCGGTCGGCCTCGACGCGGGAGAGGAAGTCGTGCGGGCCGCGGCCGTGGTTCTCCTCGGCCTCACGGCCGAAGACGGTCGCGAAGCGCTCGTTGACCCGGATCAGCCGCAGGCTGGTGTCGAAGAGCACGAAGCCCATCGGCGACTGCCCGAACACCGCCTGGGAGGCGGCCAGATCGGTCTCGATCTGGCGCAGCGTGGCGACGTCGACCGCGATGCACAGCGCGCCGTGGTCGGCGGGCATCACGTAGACCTCGGCCAGGCCCTGGCCGCCCGAGGCGTCCCGGTACGGCACGAGTCCGGTCCACTCGTGGCCGTCGAGGATCTCCGCGAGGCGCTCGTGCGCGCGCTCGCGTACGTGCTCGGGCGCGAAGGCGTTCACCGGGTCGCGGCCGAGCGCGCGTTCTGCCGGTACGCCGAAGAACTGCGCGGCCCGCGCGCTCCACTGGTCGATCCGGCCGTCACCGTCGAGCGAGAACGACGCCACGCGTATGTAGTCGTAGAGCGAACCGGGCGGACTCGACTGCCAGACCGCGTCGACCGCGTCCGTGTCGTCTCGGGGCGGTACCGCCCTCGCTGGCATGTCGCTCACTCGCCCGACCCCTCCAGCTCAGCACACATGGACCGGTTGGAGCCGAGTATTCAGCATGAGGACCGTCCAGCACACGGTCTTGTCGATCACAGCATCATCTCGGCTCCTGGGGTACGGGGACCGTCCCCGGGACAGCGCGGTCACACCCCTCGCTCCCGCGTCTTCGGCATACCCGGCACAGCTCCCGTGAATCATCGCGCGCGTCACGGCAGAGCCAGTTCGAACCAGACGGTCTTTCCGAACGGTCCGTGACGCGTTCCCCAGCGCCGTGAGGCCCGTGCGACCAGTTGCAGACCACGGCCGCCCTCGTCCTCCAGGGTGGCGATCCGCTCGCGCGGCGGGTCCGGCAGCGGGTCGGAGACCTCCACCAGCAGCGAGCCGCCGCGCACCATCCGTACACCGATCGGTCCGTGCGCGTACCGCAGCGAATTGGTGACCAGCTCGCTGACCAGCAGCATCGTGACGTCGGTGAGCTGCGCGAGACCCCATTCGACCAGGGTGTCACGGACCCGGCGGCGCGCCAGCCGGACGGCGCTGGGCTCGGCGGGGAACGTCCAGGAGGCGGTTGATCCGGCGGGCAGCCCGCCGAGCCTGGCCATCAGCAGCGCCACGTCGTCGGGCTCGCGGCCCGGCTGCATGATGGCGAGCACGTCGTCGCAGGAGTCCTCCAGTGAGGGCAGCGGGCGGCACAGCGTCTGGCGCAGCCGTTCCAGGCCCTCGCCGATGTCCTGGCCGCGGGTCTCCACCAGGCCGTCGGTGTAGAGCACGAGGACCGTGCCGTCGGCGACCGCCAGCTCCGTGGTCTCGAAGCGTACGCCGCCGACGCCCAGGGGGACGCCGGAGGGCAGCTCGACCAGTCGGGCATGGCACTCGTCCGGGTGGGCGCCGGGTTCCTCGCCGCCCGGCGCCCGCGTGACGGGTTCGACCAGGACCGGCGGCAGGTGGCCCGCCTGCGCGATGGCGATCCGGCGCGTCGAGGGGTCGTAGACGGCGTAGACGGCGGTGGCCATCCAGCCCTCGGCCTGGCCCTGCGCGAGGTCGTCGCCCAGCTCGTTGACCCGGCGCAGCAGCTCGTCCGGCGGCATGTCGAGCCCGGCGAGCGTCCGTACGGCGGTACGGAGCCGGCCCATGGTGGCCGCCGCGCCCAGGCCGTGGCCCATCACGTCGCCGACGACGAAGGCGACCCGGCCCCCGGCCAGCGGGATCACGTCGAACCAGTCGCCGCCGACCTCCGCGCCGCTGCTGCCGGGCACGTACCGGAAGGCGACGCCGACGCCGGGGGGTTCCACGACGCTCTGCGGGAGCAGGCTGCGCTGGAGCATCAGGGCGCCCTCGCGCTCGCGGACGTAGAGCCGGGCGTTGTCCAGGGCGGCGCCCGCGCGGTTGGCCAGTTCCATCGCGAGGGCCAGGTCGTCGTGGTCGAACGGCTCGCGCTCGCGGGCCCTGCTGACCACCAGCAGGCCGAGGACGACGCCGCGGGCCCGCAGCGGCAGCACGAGCAGCGAGTGGACGCCGAGCGCGATGGCCGCGCGCACCTTCGGGTCGCCGGGGAAGGTGGTGGCCAGCAGCTCCTCCTCCGAACTCACCATCCTGGGCTGCCCGGTGGTCAGCACCGTGCCGAAGATCGACTTGCGGGTGAAGCGGATCGGCTGGCCGGTCAGGATCATCCGTTCGACCTCGGGCCCCCAGCGCACCGCGCCCGTGCCGAGCTGCCGCATCGGGGTGTTGTCGCCGTACGGCGCGGTCGGCAGCTCGCCGCCGTCGGCGACCTCGGCGTGCAGGATCACCCCGGAGTAGTCGCTGAAGGTCGGCACGACGGCGGCGGCCAGCGCCTCGGCGCACCGGCGGACGTCCAGCACGTTCGCGATCCGGGTGCCCACGTCGTTGAGCAGCGCCAGCCGCCGCCGGGCCCGCTCGACCTTCGCGGCGGCCTGCACGCGCTCGGTCACGTCGATGACGGTGGCGCTGATCCCCAGCACCCGCCCGGCCCGGTCGACCAGCCGGTGGTACGACAGCGAGCGGTGGCCGCGGCCGTGCGGCGCGTACGTGACCAGGTCGATCACCGGCCGCCCGGTGGCCAGGACGTCCCGCTGGAGCGCGGTGAGGTCGGCGGCCGACCGCTCGTCCAGCACCTCCCGCACGGTGTGGCCGATGTGGTCGGCGACGGGCCTGCCGTTCATCGCCGCCAGCGCCTCGTTGAGTCGTACGTAGCGCAGGTCGCGGTCGAAGATGGCGACGCCGAGGGGTGAGGAGTCGAAGAGCGAGTCGAGGGCGGCGAGGTCGTGCTCCAGCGTCCGCAGGCGGCTCGTCTCGACCATCGAGGCCAGGACGAAGGGGCGGCCGTCGCCGTCGACCAGCAGCGAGGCACGGGTCTCCACCTGGACGGTGTGGCCGTCGCGGTGCCGCAGCGAGAGGATGCCGTCCCAGCGGCCCCCTCGCAGCAGGTCGGCGAGGATCTGCTCGGCGGGGCTGGGGTCCGGCATCCGCGGGATCTCGTCCGGCCCGCGCCGCGGGGACTGTCCCGGCGGGCTCTCGGGCGGCCCGAACAGCCCGCCCACCCGGCGGCCCACGATGTGCTCCCCCGCCCAGCCCAGCACTTCCTGTGCCAGGGGGCTCCACAGCAGCACCCGCCCCGACGTGTCCAGCATGACGACCGCCACCCGCAGCGTGTCGAGCAGCGTCCCCGTGCTCTTTCCCCGCCCCTCACCCCACGACTCCGGATCGGGATCCATATCCGGATGATGATGCCGATGCGGCCGCCCCACCCCCGGCTCCCCCTCCCCGGCCCGGTGGCTCTCCCCCGCCGGGGGGCTCTCCCCTGCGGGGACCTGGCCGCCTGCGGCGGGAGCTTGTCCGCCTGCGGCGGGGGCTGGGCTGGCCTCGGCGGGACCGCCACCGGCGGGAGCCTGGCCGCCTGCGGCGGGGGGCTGACCGCCTTCCTCGGGACCGCCTGCGGCGGGGTCCGGGGCGCGGTTCGGGGACGCCTCAGGGCCATCGCCGCCGCTGGCGCTCATGCGTCACCCCCGACCGGGTCGGGCCGGTTCCGCCCCGGCCACTGTCAGTGGGAATTATCCCTCTTACCCGATATTCCCCCAAACACCCCGATACCGCGCGGGCCACGGGGAGACGGCGCAACGGCCGGGGTCGGCCGGGAGGCCGGGGCCAGCGGGAAGCGCGCGGCGCGGCGCGGGCGGCGGAGGCGGCCGGGGTCCGGGGTCGGCCGGAGCCGGGAGCGCCAGGCGCGGCGGGGGCGAGGCCAGCGGCACGGGAAGCGCCTGGAGCGGCGCTAGCGACGGGAGCCCGAGGTCGGGAGTCGGCCGGGGCCGGCTGGAGGCCGAGGGTGGCCGGGTTGGCCAGGCGCAGGCGCCAGATGCGACCAGGGGTCGGGGTCGGTGGCACGGAAAGCCCCGGGCGCGGCGGGGTCCGCGCCGGGGCAGGTGCGGCGGGGTCCCGCCGGGGGGCAGGTGCGGCGAGGGCGGGCCGGGGGGCGGGCGGGGCCGTCAGGCTAGGGCTAGGGCTTGGGTGAGGGCGGCGGCCAGGGCGGCCGGGCCCTGGACGTGGGCGAGGTGGCCCTGGCCCGGAATGACGTGGACGCGGGCGCGGGGCATGGCGCCCGCGATGCGGGCGAAGGGCTCCCAGTAGGGCCCGACGCCGTCGTCGTCGCCGCCGACCAGCAGGGTGACGGGCATGTCGAGCTTGCCGTAGGAGGCCAGGTCGGCGTGGTGCTCGTTCAGGGCGGTCAGCTCGCGCCCGAGCGGCGCGGCGAGAGGCCGCAGCACCTGCCAGGCCGGGCTCCGGCGCAGCTCGGCGACGTACTCGGCGGAGAATCCGGACACGTCCCGGTTGACGATCTCCACGGCCCGGTCCAGGTCACCGGCCGCGTCGGCCGCGCGCAGCGAGTCCAGCACCTGCGCGCCGAAGGGCCGCACCACCGGCTCGTAGAGGGTCAGGGAACGGACGCCGGAGTGCCGCGTCGCGGCCTCCAGCGCGATCAGGCCGCCGTAGCTCCAGCCGAAGAGGTCCACCCCGCCGTCGCCGCCGCCGTGCCGCCCGGCCACCTCGTCGAGCACCCGCCGCAGATCCGCGACCTCGGTGCCGACCCCGTATCCGTCACCCAGCTCACCGCTGGGCCGTCGGCCGCGCCGGTTCAGTACGTACACCGGCCGGCCGGCCGGAAGCGCGTCCACCACCGGCTGCCACGACACGGCGTCGGCCATGACCCCGGGAACGATCAGCAGCGGCCTGCCCTCGCCCACCCGGTGGCCGAGCACCAGCACCACACCGTCGCGTTCCACCTGCACCAGCATCGAATCCCCCGTCTCGGTCGCGGACACCGAAAAACCCTACCCTCAGGCCGTCAGCCGACCAGAAGGCGTGTCGCCCACTCGACCGCCGGGCGGTCCTGGTCGAGCCAGTCGACGTCGGAGGTCTGCGCGGGGAGCAGCCAGCGCAGCTCGTCGTGGTCCTGGAGGGGGCGGGGCGTGCCGCTCACCAGGCGGGCGGTCCAGACGTGCAGGGTGAGGCCGTTGGCCAACGGCCAGGCGCCGGGGACGCGTTGGAGGGGCTCCACCGTGACGCCCAGCTCCTCGCGCAGCTCGCGCACGAGCGCGTCCGGCGGGCTCTCCCCCGCCTCGACCTTGCCGCCCGGCAGTTCCCAGCGTCCCGCCAGCGCGGGCGGCGCGGTCCGCCGCGCGGCCAGCAGCCGTCCGGCGTCGAGCACGGCCCCGCCCACCACCACACGTTCGGTCATGCGACGCAGGATACGTAAGACGGAGACCCGCGACCCGCACAGCGCGCGGCGCGAACCCGTTACGAGGACTGCACGGCGCGCGGCGTCAACCGCTCGATCACGTAACGCCGTTGCTGCTGGTCCCGGTTGAGGCCGGGACCGTTCAGCGTGGCCGCGACGCGCTCGGCCTCGGCGCGGGTGGCGTAGCGCCCGACCCGGTACCGGTTGCCGCTCTCGTCCTGCCGTATGAGGAGCCATACGAGGTCGGTCGTCATCAGCTCAGGCCCCCTCAGGCGAGGTCGCGGCAGCGGAACCGGCTTCCAGGTCCGCCAGGTGCGCGACATTGTCCCGGTCGTCCGCCGCGTCGCTCGCGGCGCTGTCGAACCAGGCGTCCAGGATCTCGGCGAGTACGGCGCCGGACACCGAACGCAGGCTCAGCGCCAGCGCGTTGGCGTCGTTCCACCGGCGGGCACCCCGCGCGGTGTACGCGTCGGCGCACAACGCGGCCCGGACGCCCGGGAGATTGTTCGCGGCGATGGACGCGCCGGTGCCGGTCCAGCAGCAGAACACCGCCTGGTCGGCCGCGCCCTCGGCCACCGCGCGGGCCGCCGCCTCCGCGCTCCAGGCCCAGTCCTTGCGGTCTCCGGGGCGCAGTGCGCCGTAGGCGAGCACCGTGTGACCACGGTGACGAAGCTCGTCGACGACCTGCCTGGCCACCGGTTCATCCATGTCCGAGGAAACGGCGATGCGCATATGCCCGACCCTACGCCCGAGGTTCACGGCGCGGGCACGGAATGACACGAAGAGGTACCGTTCCGGCCAGGTGTTCGACCAGAAGTTGACTGTAGGTCACACGTGTCCGACGCCCCCGGCGGTCACGCCGGGCGCACGCCGGAGTGGGCACCAGCGCCCGTACCGCCCGGACCATCCGTACCGCCAGGCTCCGTAAGGGAGTTGACGGCGGGTCAGCGTACCGGCAGGTGGTAGACGGCCCGGTACCGCTCGGCCGGGATGATGACGTCCGCGGTCTCCACCGGCTGCCCCGAGCAGTAGTACGTGCGCTGGATCTCGATGACGATGTGCCCCGGCACTCCGCCGAGCGCCGCCGTCTCCTCCGCGAGCCCCGGCCGGGCGCCGACCTCCTCGGCCATGTGGTCGACCACCAGGTCGATCGCCGCCATCCGCTCCACGACGCCCTGGCCGCCGACCGGCCCTTCCTCCGGCAGCAGCACCGGTGTGCGGGCGGTCAGCGCCAGCGGCTCCCAGGAGGTGGAGAGCATCGAGGGCTCACCCTCGGTGCGGAAGAGGTAGTGGGTGCGCATCACCCGGTCGCCGGGCTCGATCCGCAGCCGCTCGGCGACGGCGGGCGAGGCGTGGTCCTGGACGCTGCGCGACTCCCAGGTGCCCTTGCACCCCTCGTCCCCCTGCTCCTGCCGGAACGGGCTGGCCGTCCCGGCGGGCCGGTAGCCGCTGCGGACGATGCGCCGCGGCCTCGGCCGCTCCCGTACGTACGTGCCGGAGCCGGACCTGCCCTCCACGAAGCCCTCGGCCATCAGCACCTTGCGCGCTTCGAGCGCGACGGTGTCCGAGACCCCGTACTCGGTACGGATCCTGGCCTGCGAGGGCAGCCGCGCGTGCGGCGGGAGCGTCCCGTCGAGGATCTTGCGCCGCAGATCCTCGGCGACGCGAAGGTAGGCGGGCTGCTCACCGAAAGGCACGTGCCCCTCCCAAGGGGTTGACTGTCTGCGACAGCTTGACAACCGTCGGTGCCCGTCCGCAAGCCCTCCCCCGAGCATCACACTCCGAATCCGGAGTTGGTGCCTCCGTCCTTCACCGAGCCGGTCATCGAGCCGTGCGTGGCGCCGAAGAAGCAGGTCACCTTGTGGTCGCCGCGGCGCCAGCCGTCCGCCGGCGGCATGTAGTAGTAGACGTCGGCGCTCTTCTCCCAGGGCGTGCCGTCCGCGTAGTCGTCCGCGTAAGAGGCGCACTTCGACTCCGCGACGGCCGAGATGCGATCCGTTCCGGGGTAGCCGCCGTCGTCCGCCGCGTCGACGGTGAAGATCGCGTACGCCTCCGCGTCGTGCTCCTCGGAGCAGTCGACGACGTCCACGGTGGTGGAGCGCGCGCCGTCGCCGCCGTAGTCGCCCAGCGAACTGTCGACCGTGTTGAAGCACTGGCCGACCCTGATCCGGTCGACGCGGGTGTTGCCGTCGTCGAAGGCGCCCGCCACGCCGAGCGCGATGAAGACCGCGAGAAGCACCGTGGCGACGCCGTTGAGGATCAGGCCCGCGACGGCCAGTCCCTTGCCGCGCTCGCCGCGCTTCTTGATCTGGCTGAGCGCGACCAGGCCGAAGATCACCCCGAGGACGGGGATGCAGGTGAAGCCCACCACGAGCGAGGCGATGGCCATGCCGTTGGTGTTCGCCTGCGGGTTGTACCAGCCGGCGGTCTGCGGATAGCCGGGATACGGCTGGGGACCGTACGGATTCTGCCCGCCGTACGGATTCCCGCCGTACGGGGCCTGGCCGCCGTGCGGACCCTGACCGCCGTAGGGAGGCTGCCCGGAATACGGGGCCTGGCCGGGATACGGGGCCTGCCCGCCGTAGGGCGGCGCGGAGCCGGGGGGCTGCTGTCCGCTGTAGGGCGGGGGCACGGAGCCGTAGGGGCCGGGCCCGCCCGATGACGGGCCGCCGTACGTCGGCTGTCCCGGACCGCTGTACGGCGGTCCGCCCTGCTGGTCGTACGGCTTCTGCGGATACGAGGGCAGTCCGGCGTACGGCGAAGTGGGGGCGTCGTGCGGCGGCTGGGACGGGGGCGCGTCGTCGGAGGACGGCGGAGGCGGGGGCGGCGGCGGTATGTCCACTGGGGGATCCTACGGTTCTGCGCCGACGGGTTGTGAACGGGTTGTGCCGTCCCCCTTGACCCTCATTGGTCCAGACCAATACCTTCACGCGCATGCGTCGAAGAATTCTCGGCCGTATGGCCGCAACCGCAGCCACCCTCTCCCTGGTCGCCGTCCTGCCCGCCGTCACGGGCGGCTCCGCCGCCCAGGCGCACGGCCGCGACGACCACGGCTCCTCCGCCTCGTCGTACAAGAGCGTCGGCTACTTCACCCAGTGGGGCGTCTACGGACGCGACTACCAGGTGAAGAACGTCCAGACCTCGGGCACCGCGGCCAAACTCACCCACCTCAACTACGCGTTCGCCAACATCGGCGCCGACGGCAAGTGCTTCGAGGCCAACGTGGCCGGCGAGGGCGACGCCTGGGCCGACTACCAGCGCCCGCTCGACGCCGCCTCCTCGGTCGACGGCACCGCGGACACCGCCGAGCAGCCGCTGGCGGGCAACTTCAACCAGCTCCGCGAACTGAAGGCCGCCAACCCGAAGTTGAAGGTGATGATCTCGATCGGCGGCTGGGGCTGGTCGACGCACTTCTCCGACGCGGCCCGCACCGCCGCCTCGCGCAAGGCGCTCGTCGCGTCCTGCCTGGACATCTTCGTCAAGGGCAATCTGCCGCTGCTCGACGGCAAGGGCGGCCCCGGTTCGGCCGCCGGGCTCTTCGACGGCGTGGACATCGACTGGGAGTGGCCCGGCTCCTCCGGTGACGTCGACACCGTCTACCGGCCCGAGGACAAGCGGAACTTCACCGCGCTCGCGGCCGAATTCCGCGGCCAGCTCGACGCGTTGGGCCGCAAGGCGCACAAGCACTACGACCTGAGCGCCTTCCTGCCCGCCGCACCGGCCAAGATCGACGCGGGCTTCGAGGTCCGGAAGATCTTCAAGTACCTCGACTTCGGCACCGTCCAGGGCTACGACTTCCACGGCCCCTACGAGGCCACCACCAACCAGCAGTCCGCGCTCAAGGCCCCGCGCAACTCGCCCGTCCCGCACGACTTCAGCGACACCCAGGCGGTCGGCGACTGGCTCAAGCGCGGCGCACCCGCCCGGCAGCTCGTCCTCGGCGTGCCCTTCTACGGCCAGGGCTGGACCGGCGTCCCCGACGGCGGCACCGCGGGCCTCTTCCAGCCGTCCACCGGCCCCGCCCCCGCCACCTGGCAGGCGGGCAACGAGGACTACCACGCCCTCAAGGCCCTTGCCTCCTCCGGCACTTACACCGTCCACCGGGACGTGCGGAACGGCTTCGCCTGGCTCTACGACGGCACCAACTTCTGGACCTACGACGACCCGCAGGTCATCGCCCAGAAGACCGCCTACATCAAGCGGGCCCACCTGGGCGGCGCGATGGTCTGGTCCCTGGACGGCGACACGGCGGACGGCGAGCTGATCAACGCCGTTCACCAGGGCCTCGCCGCGCACCTCCGGTGACCCGGACCCCCAAGTGGCCACGACCCCCAAGTGACCCGGCTCCTCGGGTGACCCGGCTCCTCGGGTAATCCCGCCCCTCACGCCCGGTGCTCCCCAGCCCTCCCTCTCCGCGGGGGAGCACCGGGCCTCCCCACGCGCGGCGGATACGTCAGCCGCGCGCGGCGGAGGCGGCGGCCCGTTTGGCGGCCAGCTTGGCCGCCTGCATGTCGCCGACGACCTGCGTCACCATCCGGACGGACGCGGCGTCCAGCACATTGCCGAACTCGACCACCTCGACCCGCTCCTCGAAGCGCGCCTTCAACTGCGGCATGTCGCTGGGGATCACGACGAGGTCGAGGTCCCCGACGTCCTCCCCCTCGTCCCCGTGCAGCACCCTGACATTGCTGATCCCGGACTGCGTCAGGGAGTCCCGGATGCTGACGGCCTGGCCGTAGGTGGAGTAACAGATGCCCACCGTGCCGCTCCTGGCGGCGGAGGCGATCCGCACCAGCGTCTGCACATGCGGCGCGGCGACGATGGCGACCACCTCGGTCGGCTCCCCGCGCCACAGCCGCCGCACCTCGGCCAGATGGAAGAACGTGGTGAGGGCGAGGTCGTCGTGCTCCTCCTCGGGCGAGAAGTCCCCGAGCACCAGGGGCTTGACCTTGAGACCGAGGTGCAGGCCGAGTTCGCTCGCGAAGTAGCCTGCCCGGTCGGCGTTGCACTCCACGAACGCGACCTTGAGGACGTCGTCCTCGGCGCGCAGGGCGAGGCTCGTCACGAGTGACTGGATCTCGACGGCGGACAGGCCGAGCGCGACGCACTCCCTGGCCGCCGCGTCCAGTACCGCCCACGCCCGGTCCCTGGCGGGCGAACTCGTACGCGCCAGGCCCGTACCGACCACGGTCGTCCCGCTGCGGCCCCGGCTCTCGACCAGGCCCAGCTCGCTCAACTCCGCGTACGCGCGGGCCACCGTGTTGCGGTTGATCTGGAGGTTGTCGGCCAGCAGCCGGGCGCTGGGAAGGGTCTGGCCGACCGCGAGATCGCCGGTCTCGATCATGAACGACACCTGGGTCACGATCTGCCGGTAGATGGGTACGTCCGAGTGACGACTCACCTGCACGTCGCTGTCCACCAGGTGCCCGGCCTCCCCCGTTGCGCATCTCAGCCAAACCACCTTATCCACGCGGGAGGCAGTCAAGCATGCCCCGTGCGCCCTCTTGTCTTCGGCTTGAATTGGCCCAACCGGCTAGGCAGAAAGCACGTCAGGCCGCCCCGCCCCGGCGGAGATCGACAGCGCCCGCACCCCGCTTCGCCTGCGCAAATGCACTGCAACAGCACAACGGGACATATATCTCTGGCCGTCGCCCGTCCGTGTATCGATGGGTCTAACATCGACCCACCAGGGTAGGCAGTACCCCGCCGCCGAGTGACGGCCCCGGTCGCGCCGGCCTGTGGCGCCCACCCCCATCCGCGACGGGAGCGATGAGTGACCCTTCTCGTTCGAGCCCACGGCACCGGCGACCGACGCGGGGCCGGACGTCCCGGCGCCCGGGGGAACCGCACCCGCTCCCGAGGACTCATCAATAGATGATGCGCATATCCCCCACACCCCTGCCGGCCGACTCCCACGGGTACACGCTGGCGGCCCGCAGGAGAGCGGTGTTCACCGGCAGGACCGCGGAACTGCGGCTGCTGCGGGACCTGATGCTCAGCGACCGGCGCTCCTGCTTCGTGGTGTGGCTGCACGGCATGGGCGGCTTCGGCAAGAGCAGCCTGCTGCACCGGTTCGCCGACGAGGCCGAGGCGCACGGCAGGACGGTCCGCACCGTCGACATGCGCGCCACGGCCGCGACACCGGAGGCGTTCCTGGCCGCCCTCGACGCGCAAGGCCCGTCGCAGGAAGCCCAGTTGCTGCTCATCGACTCCGGTGAGGCCCTCGGGCCGCTGGAGCAGTGGCTGCGGGACGAGTTCCTGCCGCGGATGCCCTCGCACCTGTTCCTGGTGGTCGGCAGTCGGCGGCCCCCGTCGGCCGAGTGGCGGGCCGACGTGCAGTGGTGGCAGGCGCTGCGCAGTGTCGAACTGCGCGGCATGGACACCGCGGAGGCCACGAAGCTGCTGCGCAACCGGGACGTGCCGGAGGCGGACATCCCCGACATCGTGCGGGCCGCGCACGGCGTGCCGCTCGCCCTGGCGCTCTTCGCCGACGCGCGCGAACGCGCCACGGACTCCGTGGAGCCGCGCACCGCCTGGGAGTTGGCCGACTCCCCCGACCTGGTGGGCGAACTGCTGCACCTGCTGCTGCGCGAGAGTCTGTCGCCCGGTCAGGCGGAAGCGCTGCACGTCCTGGCGCTGGCCCGGGTCACCACCGAGGACCTGCTGCGGCACACGCTCGACGTGCCGTCGGCGGAGGCCGGAGAGCTCTGCGCCTGGCTGCGCGGACTCTCCTTCGTCCGCAGCACCGCCGAGGGCCTGGTCCCGCACGAGCTGGTCCGCGAGGCGCTCCTGGTCGAGCTGCGCTGGCGCGACCTGTCGGCGTACGAACGGCTCTTCACCCGGCTGCACGCGCATCTGGCAGAGCAACTGGCGTGCCGCACGGGCAGCCGCTGGGCGTTCGGCGCGGGCCTGGCCTATCTGGGGCGTTCCGGCCGCTTCCCGCGGGAGACGGTCGACTGGCGCGGTACGGACCGGCTGCGGCTGCGCACCGCCCGCCCGGAGGATCTGGACGAGGTGCTGGCCGCGATCGGCAAGGAGCACGGCGACGAGGCCGCCGCTCTGGCCCGGCAGTGGTGGGACCGGCAGCCGGGCGCCTTCTGCGTCGCCGAGGACGGCCGCCGCGGCGTCACCGCCGCCCTCGTCGCGCCCTGCCTGGACCCGGGGGCCACCGGGCTGCCCGACGACCCGACGGCGCGTGCCGCGCTGGAGTACACCGCCGGCCGCCGGCCGCTGCGGCGCGCCGAGCGGCTGCTGCTGGCGCGGTGGAGCACCGGCGGCGCCGCCGCCGCGGCCTTCGCGCTGACCACGCTGTGGGCGACCACACCGAACCTCGCGGTGAGCTGGACCTGCGCGGCCCCTGACCGGCCGGGGCTCGCCTCGCTGCTCGACCTGTACGGGCAGCAGCGGGTGGCACCAGCCGAAGGACCGTACGGCGAAGGGGCTTACGGCGAAGGGGTGTTGGCCTTCGTGCAGGACTGGCGCAGCGCGCCCTTCGACCGGTGGGCGGTGGATCTGCGGGTCCGGCTGCTGGCCGACGAGCCCGCGCCGGGCCCGGCGCCGGTGACCGTCACCGCGGAGGCCGCCATGCCGTGGCCGGAGTTCGCCGAAGCCGTCAAGCACGCCTACCGCAGCCTCCAGGACGCGCGGCAGCTCGCGGAGAGCTCGCTGCTCGGCACCCGGCTGGTGGCGCCGGACGGGGACGCGGCGGCGCTGCGCGAGGTGCTGACCGAGACGGTGGCGTACCTGCGCGCGCAGCCGGGACGGCGGCAGTTGGGCAACGTCCTGGAGATCACGTATCTGAGCGGGCCGCGCAGCCAGCAGGCCGCCGCGAGCCGGGCGGGACTGTCCTTCAGCACCTACCGGCGCCGCCTGTCCACCGCGCTGGCGACGGCGGCGGAGGTGCTGCGCGAGCGCGAGCTGTACGGGTCGGCGCCGCGGTGAGCCGCGCCCGTCCCGGCCCGCGTGAGCGGGCGGCGCGAACGCATCTGCGTACCCTGCCAGTTGGACCTTCCGCGAGTGGGGAGCGGCGTTGAGCGAGAGTGACCACGACGAGGCGAAGCGGCGGCAACGGGCGCGGTTCGTCGAGGCGTTGGCGACGCACACCCGTCAGCCCGGCGAGCACTCGCGTGTGGGCAGCAGGGTCGCGGGCGCCGTGGCCGTACTGGCCCTCGTCGCGGGCGCCACGCTGGGCATCGGCGCCTGGCGCAGCCACCAGGCGGACGAGCACGACAAGAAGCGGGACCTGGCGGCCCAACGGACCGCCGCGTACAAGAACATCGCGCACTCCGCGTCGCCGTCGCCCACCCCGAAGCCGACGAAGACCGTGCCGAAGCGGACCGGGAAGCCCGTCCCGCACACCGCCTCGCCCAAGCCGCACAGGACCCCTTCCAGCACGCCGACGCCGAAGCGGACGGCCGGGTCGGGCGGCAAGGACCCGCGGGCGCTGACCGCGCACGACCGCAAGGTGCTGATCATGAACGCCTACAGCGGGATGTGCGTCGACATCCCCTACAACGGACCGGGCCAACTGGGCCTGGAGATCGACCAGTACCACTGCGACGGCACCGACCAGGACAACCAGTTCTGGAACATGACGGTCAAGCTCCCCGCGAGCGGTCCCGGCGGCACCGATCTCGTGCAGTTCTCCAACACGATGGATGGTCTGTGCATCGACCCGCCGGAGCGCGGGGCGCAGCCGTCGGGGACCGAACTGTCCGAGGCGAACTGCACCGGGACGCTGGCGGACAACCAACTGTGGTGGCTCGCCCCGGCCGGGGGCGACACCGTGTGGATACGCAACTACGCGAGCAACCATCTGTGCCTGCGCGTCGAGGGCACCGACAAGAAGGCACCCTCCGCCCGGCTCATGATCGGCTCGTGCGGCACCGACGACGACAGCCGCTGGCGGCTGCTCGGCTGACCCGGACCGTCGGCGGACGGCCGGCGTGCGGCCGTCCCCTGCCCGCCGGCGCCCGTCAGACGGTGAACCGCACCGCGTCCAGCCAGCGCGTCTCGTCCAGCGTGCCGCCGAAGATGTAGTTGTCAGCGGTCTGCGGAGTGTCGCAGGCCATGCTGCCCCACGGTCCGCCGCGGCTGTACGTGTTCTGGCAGACGGTGCCCGTCGCCCTGCCGACGCTGATGCCGAAGCCCGAGATGTTGGGCGCGTCCTGCCTGGCCGCGCCGAGGGTCAGATCGGCGCCGTCCTCCACGGTGACCCACGACTTGTTCACCCACCCCTTCGCCTGGAAGTAGGCGTTGGCGGAGGTGCCCTTGGTGCCGGACACGGCGATCTGAATGGCCTTGATGCTCCGCGCGTCCACCTCGGAACCCGCCACGGACCCGTCGCAGACGGCGAGTTGCCAGCCGAAGGTCGCCACGTAGACCCGGTAGCAGATGTGGCGGCCGGGTTCGCGCGCCGCCAGCCGGAGGACCGTGGCCGAGGCGGTCCTGTCGTCGCCGGGCATCTGCGGGCCGGGGCCGAGGTACGGGGTCGTCGCCTTCCTCGTCGGTGTCGCGGTCGGCCGGGCCGTCGGGCTCGGCGGCGCGGGCGGGCGCGGCGCCACGGCCTTGGTTCTGGCCTTGGGCTTCGTCGTGGGCTTGGCGGCGGGCGACGCCGAGGACTTCTGGGGAAGGGGGATGTGCGGGACGGTCGCGGGCGGGTCGGTGATCCGCCCGGCGGTGCTGGCCGCCGTCGTCAGATGGTCGTTCTTGTGCCCGGAGCCGCTGGTCGCCCAGGCCACCAGGGGCACCGCGAGGATGACCACGCCGACCACGCCGACGGCGGCGAGCAGCGGCTTGCGGGACGGGCCGGAGGGCGGTCCCTCGGCCGGGAGCGCGGCTCCGGGGCCGGTCTCGCGGGTGAGTTCGCGGGTGGCCTTCGCGTCGGGGGTCTCGGCGGGTGTTTCGCCCGCTTCGGTGGTGGGGGCCGAGGCGGTGGTCGGGGCGGAGGCCGAGGCGGTGGTCAGCGCCGTGGTCGGGGCGGAGGCCGAGGCGGTGGTCAGCGCCGTGGTCGGGGCGGAGGCCGAGGCAGGAGTCGGGGCCGGGGCAGGGGTCGGGGCCGGGGCCGGGGTCTCCTCGGCCGATCCCTTTCCGGGCAGCGTCGGCTCCTCGGACGTACCGCCCGCCTCCGCCGTACCGCCCGCGGCGGGCTCAGGCCGCGCGGCGGCGGCCGTCACCGGGGCGGACGACGTACCCGGGCGCGAGGAGGTGTCGGGGGCCGGGGGCGCCGCCGCGCCGGTGGTCCGCGGCACCGCGGGCGTCAGCGCGTCGCCCGGATCGGCCGCCACGGGACCCAGCGTGACCGCCCGGCGCACGGACGAACCGCCCCTGGAGGAAGCCGAGTTCGCGCCGCCTTCGGTGGCGCGGGGCGTTCCGTCGGGGTCGGGTCGGGTCTGACGGCTGCTCATGGTTCTCCTTCGGCCTGGTGGTCAGTCGGTCGTGCGGCGCGGTGTCCTGCCCTGCGTGCCGGCGGGCGTGCGGCCCGGATGTGCGGTGCGGGCGGCTACCCGCTGCCGCCCACGGGCCCGACACAGCGCTCGGGCCAGCTCCGGCCCTCCTCGGCGGGCGGACCACCGGCGAGCGCGTCCTTCAGTTCGGCGAGCGCGGTGAGGTCCCGTGGGCTCAACTCCCGTGCTCCGTCCATGTACGTGGTCGCGTGCACGGGCAGTTCCCGCAGCAGTACGACCGGGGTCCCGGCGGGTGCGGTCCACGTCCCCAGCACGCGGAATCCGGTGCCCGGCGCGAAGACGATCTCACCGTCCGCCGCCGCCAGATCACCCACCTCGCGGCCGGTCGTCGACCAGATCGCGTAGCGCACGGCGGTCCCGCCCGCCGCCGGAATCCGGGCCAACGCCCCTATCGGCGCCGGGTCCTGGAGCAGCGCGCCCAACCTCGGCTCGGCACCGCCCGCCGCGCCGCCGCGCAGGGCCACGCCCCGGTACGACGGCAGCCGCCGCAGCCCGGACGCCACGCACCCGGCGTACGCCTGCGACCGCGCCTCGCCCGCCCGCAGGCCCCGCGCCAACTCCCGCTGGCTCAGCGGCCCTTCGTCAGCCGACAGATACGCGCGCACCGCGACCAGATCGAGCCGCGCCGCCTCCCGCTCGTCCCCGCGCAGCGCGAGCTTCCGCTCCAACAGCCCGTCCACGGCTGCGGCGTGCCCCTCCCAGCCGTCCCCCACCAGCTCGCGGAACGCCGCCCGTTGCGCGGCGGTGCTGACGTGTCCGGGCAGCACGAGGCGGGGCTCCTCCCGCCTGACGGCCAACGGGGCCGGTGGCTCGGGCTGTTCGGGCCGTTCGGACTGTTCGGGCTGAGCGACCTGAGCGACGGGTGCGGGGTCGGGCTCGGGGGTGGGGTCAGGCTCGGGGGTGTGGTCAGGCTCGGGGTCGGGTGAGACGACGAGTGCGCGGACGAGTGCGGAGCCCCGCAGGGGCGCGGTGATCGCGGGTGCCGACCGCGTCGGACCGTGTCCCCGGCTGTTCGTGCGAGGGCCGGGGGCGACCGTACGGGCCGCCTCGGCCGTACCGTCGGGCCGTTCACCGCCCCGCTCCCCCGGAGCGCCCGGCGCGGAACGGTCGCGCGCGGCGACATCCGTCTCCGTCGTCGGCGTGCGGACGAGCGTTCCGTCGCCGCCGCTGTCCCCGGCCGGGGACGCGCTGTCGGTGGGCACGCTCGCGGCGGCCGGACGGCGTACCGGCTCCGCCCCCGGCGCCGGAGCCGGTGCCGTACCAGTCAACTCCCGGACAGCGGGCGGTCGTTCGCGGGGAGCGTCGGGCGGTACGGCCACGGGCGCGGGTGGGCGCGGGGACGCTGCCGGTCCCGGGCGGTCCGGTCCTGGGCGGTCCTGATTCGGGCGGTCCTGATTCGGGCGGTCAGGTCCCGGACGGTCCTGGTTCGGGCGGGGCGGGGCCTGCCAGGGGGGCGGGGCCGGGCGGGCGGCGGTGACGTAGCGGATGCCGCGTACGCCGTGTTCCGCCGCCAGACGGCGCAGTTCGGCCTCGCCGCTGGTGAGCCGTCCTCGCACGAGGAGGGTGGTCCTGGCGCGGGCCGTGGCGCCGAGGCCGGTGAGCAGGCGGGCCAGCGCGGTGAGCAGGGAGGCGTCCAACCGCTGTCCGGGCGCGCAGAGTTCGATGGCGCAGGTCTCGGGGTCGACGGCGGTTCCCACGAGCGGGGGGCGGGGCGTGCCCTGGGCCCACAGGGCGAGGCCGGAGCGCGTCACCGTCGCCTGCCAGCCGTCCGTGAGCCGTACGGTGCCCGGTTCTGTGCCGCCGGGGAGCCAGTCGGGCGGGAGGCTGCCGAGCAGCCGGGGCAGGGGCGTTCTGCCCCGCGCGTCGGTCGGGAGGCACGCGACGGCGGTGACGTACGGCTGCCAACTCGGTTCGCCGTCACGGCCGATCAGGGTCGGGCGGGGTACGGCGCCGGGCGGCGCGTGGTCGGCGAGCAGCGGCAGGCCCGTCAGGACGTCGACCCGGCTGTCCAGCGTGTCGGCGACCGTGTGGGCCAGACGCAGCAGGTCGGCCTGTCCGCCGGGTGCGAGGCACACGCGGGCGCGGTGTTCCGCCGGGAGCGCGGACAGGACGGCGGCGACCTCGTCGGCGGCGACGTCCTCCGCGTGCGGGGCGCCGACCAGCACGACGGCGTGCGCGGAGTCGAGCGGCACCGCGAAGCACAGGTCGTCGGGGCGCGGCCCGGGCGCGTCGGCGGGGCGGATCACCAGGCCCGCCGGAATCTGCTCGACCACGCAGCCGCCCGATGTCCGCGTGGGCACGCGGCCGACGGCCTCCTGCCAGGCCGGTGCGGGCGCGCGGGGGCCCAGCTTCCGGGGCGCCTCGCCGGGCGCGAAGCGCCACCAGCCGCCCTCGGGACGGCCGTCGCCCCGGACGAAGAGGCTGCCGCCGGGCGTGATGAGGACGACGCCGTCCGGCGCGAACACCTCGAAGCCCCAACCGTCGGCGATCCTGCGGGCGGTGCCGGGGCGGCCCGGCCGGTCGTCGCCCGCGCCGGACAGGACGAGGCGGACGCGGCGGGTGCCCTGCGCGCGCAGCGAGTCCAGGAGGGTGACCAGGCGCGGCCAGTGGCCGCCGCCGTTGCCCTGCCCCGCGCCCTCCGAGCCGACCATGACGGTGACGATGTCCGCCTCGGCGCCGAAGGTGTGGGCCACTTCGGCCAGGACGGCCATCGGGAAGGAGTCGTCGTCCACCGAGCGGACCAGGAGGACGCCGTCGATGTCCTCGACGAGGGGGGCGGGGACGGACTCCGCCGCACCGGCGCCGCGGCTCGTACCGGCCGTAGCGCTCGTACGGGTCGCGCCGCCCGTACCGCTCGCGCCGCCGCCCTTGCGGGACAGGCGGGAGGCCCAACGGCTCATGCCTGGCCCTCCCCGTGGTCCCCGTACCGTGCCGTCGTGCGCGACGGCGACCGCGGCCGTCCCGCGCCCTGCTGGCTCATCACTGTCCTCGTTCGGTGAGTCGTTCCCGGCCGGTCACGCGAGCCTGCGTGCGCCGGCGGGTCTCCGCGGACCGGGCGGATGCGTCCTCATCTCGTGCCACGAGAGACCGGCCCGCGCGGTGTCAGCGCGGGAGCGACGGGACAACGATGTCCGTCACCTCGCGCCGTACCGGACGCGTACCGCTCGCGGACGTGTGGGAGACACCCCACCACCTGCCCTCCCCTGCCCAATCCCGGCCGACCGGAACGACGTTGCTCGGCGGCCGGTGTACTGCCTATCCCTGTGGAGCGATAATCGGCCCTATTGGTTGGGTCATTCAGGCATCCAGATATATCAGACCCCAATGGCACCACGGTGTCGGACCGGCCAACGCCGCGTGGCCGCCCACCGTATGACCCGGCCGGGAGCACGGCGGCCGACCGCGACCGACGGCCCGGCCGGCCTTCCGGCCCTTCTCCCGCCTGCCGCTCCGGACGCTCAGCACGGGGCCCGATCGTGCTCAGACGGTGACCAACCCATGCTCAGCCACGGGGAATCGGGGATCGCCGTCAGTAACATCGCGTCCCGTCCCCCGCCTCCCGCACCCGAGTGCCGTCCCCGGCTCCCGTGACCGTCCACAGGAGAGGTCCGTGTCAGCGGCATTGCCATGCCTATTGACCTGTTTGGCGAGAAGTTAATTCGCTCCGTCCCGGCCGAGGAGCAGTTCACGTATCCCGTGAGCGTCGTTCTCTCGCTGCACCGCGAGCGGACCCCGGCCCTGCTGCGCGCCCTGCGCACCCACCACGTACTGCCCGCGCTGTGCCACCCCTGGGGCTCGGAATCCGCCTACCGCACGCTGCTGCGCAGGGCCGGGACCCCCCTCGCCGTGCTGGACGTCCCGAGCCCGCGCGGGACCGGCGATCTGGGCCAGCGCGTCCACGCCCTCAGCCATCTGTCGTCCGTGGTGGTGCTGGTGCCCGACCGTACGGACTCCGCTGACCTGCTGCTGGCCGGCGCCGCCAACGTCATCCCGCGCGACGCGGACCCCCGTGAACTGGCCGGCCGCATCCTCGCCGAACGGCGCTGGCTCGACACCAGGTCCTCGCCCCGCCGGCCGCCGGACGCACCGCGCCACGGATCGCCGCGCCCCCAACGCGGCACCCAGCAGGTCCTGTTCGACATCCTCCGCACCACCGCGCGCCCCTGGTGCTGCCACGACCTGTGCCTCCTGCTCGGCACGGCCGACGAGCCGATGACCCGCCGCGCCTTGCAGGCCCGGATCGTACGGCTCAACGAGCGGTTGGCGCCTGACGGCATATCAGTCGACTGCGCCTCCCAGTGGGGCCGCACCACCTTCAGGGGCCTCACCGCCGAACCGCCAAGAGCGGAAGCCCCATTGAGGCCCGCGTGAGGCCCTGACGTCGCGGCCCAGGCGGGCAAGGACGATCCCTCCCTGCGTAATCTCGCGGGTTACGCCTTCCTCGGCGGGGTCTTCTTCCTGGTCTCCGCGCTGCGCCTCAAGCGCGCGGGCTCTCCCGCCTGAACGCCCCTGGCCGGGCTGCGCGTTGGCGTTCCCGCCCGTTTTCCTGACGTCGCGTCGTCGTGGCTACGCGTCGTCGTGCCGTGCGGCCAGGATTCCGATCAGCCGCGCCCGTTCGGCCCCGGTCGCCCCCGGCAGCGTGATGCGGTCCCCGCCGACCTCCCACACGACCGTCGTGTCCGGCCGTTGCCGCGCCAGCCAGCCGCTGACCGCCGTGATCAACCTCGTCAGCACCCCCCCCGACGCCGCCGGCGTGATCACCAGCGCCGCCCACGAATGCGCGTCCCCCTTCGCCCCCTCCGGCGCCGCCCCGCCCCGCGGGCGCACCTCCCGTACCCCGTCCTCGTCCCCCGCCAGGAGCTCCGCCCTCAACCCCCGCGCGGCCCACTCCACTTCCCCGCCAACCGCCCCGTCCCCCGGCACCACCCGCACCACCACTTCGACGCCCAACCCGCCCAATCCCCCAGAGGCGCTGTTAACTTGCGCTCATGTCCCGCTCAGACGACCTGCTCCGCCGGATCGCCCAGGACCCGGCACTGGCCGCGACGTTGGCGTGGCCCGGTGACTTCGACATCGAGCGCCGGGATCCCGTCGAGGATCTCGTCCTGCCCACCGGCATACCGCTGCACGCGATAGCCGGTTGCGGCGCCGGGGGCACGTACTTCCTGTGCGGGGACGCCGATACCGAGACGCGGCCGGTGCTGTACGCCGACTCCGAGGGCGGCGCCACGCTGATCGGTGACGACCTCGCCGAGGCCGTCACGCTCATCGCCGTGCTGCCCTTCTGGCGCGACCTGGCCGGCGGCTTCCCGATCGGCGAGCTGGCAGCCGAACGCCGCGCGGACCACCCCGACTTCGACGCCCGCCGCGACCACCTCCTGGCCGCCCTCGCGCTCCCCCCTCTCACCGCGGAACAGGCCGCCATCCGCCTGTGCACCACCGCCGCCCGCACCACCCCGCATTACCTCCCCTACGTCCCCGCCCCCGACCACCAGCCCTACGCCCCCCTCTTCCCGCCGCCCGGAGCACCGTCGTGACCACGGCCTTCCGCCGCTGATCAGAAGAGACGGGCCCGCACCGGCCGGGTGAGGTGGTCGAGGATCCGGCGCAGCCACGGCCTGCGGACGGCCGGCAGCCGGACGAGGGCGTACTCGAAGGCGTTCTGGTCGATCCGGAAGGGCGTGCCGGGGTGGGGCGCGAGCGGTTCGTCGCGCAGGACACCGTCGGGCATGACGCCGGACGCGATGAGGGGCAGGGGGGCCGGTTCGGGAAGGGCCAGGGAGAGCCAGACGCCGAACGGCAGGGGCACGCACTGAGCGGAGGCGTCCGGGCTCCAGATCTCCCCCGTCTGCGGGTGGGTGGGGACGAAGAGGATGTCGGCGTCCGCGCCGGACAGTCCCGGTACCGGTCCCGCGAAGTCGGCGCGCAGGGCAGCCGGGCCTGCGGGAAGCAGCGCGTCGAGGGCACGTTGGAACACGTCGCTGGCCAGGCCGTTCGGGAGTGCCACGGTGCGACCGCCCGAGGCCACCAGCAGGTGGGCGAGCGCACGGCCGGCCGCCGCCTCCCACTGGGGGTTCCACGACCACCGGTGATACAGCCCACTCGATGATCCCCACGCGGTGATCGGTACGACCGGCGGCGTACTCCGCCCGTGCGCCGCCAGTTCCCCCCAGGACAGCGGTACGGCGTCGTCACCGTCGACGCGCACCCGCCGCACAGCGTCCGGAGCGAGCCACACCGCCTGCCAGAGCGAGCAGTCGTCGATCCGGGTCGCCACGGGCAGGCCGCACACCTCGCACACCATGTTGGGCCCGTCGCCCCCGGCGAGGCCGCAGCAGGCGCTCCCGTTCTTCTCCGGGACCAGCAGGGTGCCGCGGACGTCTCCGGGTGCGATGACAACCGCGCCGGGCACCCCGTAGGACAGCCCGGTGACCGGCGCGTAGACGCCCCGGGCCGCCGCCTCGTCCGGATCGATCTCCTCCCACCCCCGCCACGGCTGCCCGCTGGGCTCCGGGTCCACCGCGAACGTGCCCTGCGCCATGAGCACCGGGAGCTGCACCGCGTTCCCGGACTTCTGATACGCGTGGACCGGCAGCTCGACCTGCGACACCGGCGCGGTCACCTCACCGCCACATCCCGCACACGCGAAAACGAACAACCGTCCTCCCCCCTGCAAAACAGCCGCATCGTCGCATGACAGCGGCGACCGCCCCACCGGTTTTCCGCGCCGCTACGGCCGCCATGCGGTGATGCTCAGCCGGCCCGACAGCACAAGCGGCCTACGGGAGGCGGGAGGGGATGACCTTTTCGGCCTCAGCCGAGCCGTTGCAGGCGAAGGGCACGCGGTGCGCGAGGACGTCCCGGATGCCGCGCTGCAACGCGCCGCCCCGGGCCGCTGGAGCCCTCTGCACCGCGACTGGGGAACCAAGGTGGCCAAAAAACTTCTGCCAGGCGCCCTGCTGGTTGGCTGTGCGGTCGGAGCAGGGCAGTATCGATGGAACTAAAGAAGGCCAACCGTATGGAAAATAAGCAAAGCAGAAGTCAGGGGAGGTGGCGGGTGAACGAACCTCTGAATTTCATCGGGTTCACCTGCTGCATGGTGTCCATGGTGGTCATACGGGCAGCGTGGCCGCGTTCTCCCGAGTGGGTACCTCCGCTTGCCTCAGTGGCGATTGGCTACGTCTGCTGGTTGACGTATCGCCTACTGAGAAGGAGAGGGGAATGAAAGAAGAGCGAGAATTCGGAACTCTCGACGAACGGACCCGCGCCGCCGTCGGCAAGGCGTACGCGGACAGCCCCGACGAGGGCGACGAGATGTCGGTACGCCTGCGGATTCGGTGCGGGCCCTGAGGCCGCGCACCTCCTCCGCCGCAGTTCAGACGGCCCTCCGCGCAAGCGGCTACACGTTAAAGCGGAATTCGACCACGTCGCCGTCCTGCATCACGTATTCCTTGCCCTCCATGCGGGCTTTGCCCTTGGCGCGGGCTTCGGCCACGGAGCCGGTGGAGACGAGGTCGGCGAAGGAGATGACCTCGGCTTTGATGAAGCCCTTTTGGAAGTCGGTGTGGATGACGCCGGCGGCCTCGGGGGCGGTGGCGCCGCGCTTGATGGTCCAGGCGCGGGATTCCTTGGGGCCGGCGGTGAGGTAGGTCTGGAGGCCGAGGGTCTCGAAGCCGACACGGGCGAGGGTGGCGAGGCCGGGCTCCTCCTGGCCGACGGACTGGAGGAGTTCGAGGGCTTCGGCGTCGTCGAGCTCGACGAGGTCGGACTCGAGCTTGGCGTCGAGGAAGATCGCCTCGGCGGGGGCCACGAGGGCGCGCTGCTCGTTCTTGAAGTCCTCGTCGGCCAGCTCGTCCTCGTCGACGTTGAAGACGTAGAGGAACGGCTTGGTGGTGAGCAGGTGCAGCTCGTGGAGGAGGGTGCCCTGCTCGGTGCCCTTGGTGATGCCGCGCGAGAAGAGGGTGTCACCCGCGGCCAGGATCTCCTGGGCGGCCTCGGCGGCGGCGAGGACCGCGGCCTTCTCCTTCTGGAGGCGGGCCTCCTTGGTGAGGCGCGGGATCGCCTTCTCGACGGACTGGAGGTCGGCGAGGATCAGCTCGGTGTTGATCGTCTCGATGTCGTCCTTCGGCGAGACGCGGCCGTCGACGTGCACCACGTTGTCGTCCTTGAAGGCCCGGATGACCTGGCAGATCGCGTCGGACTCGCGGATGTTCGCGAGGAATTTGTTGCCCAGGCCCTCGCCCTCGGAGGCGCCGCGGACGATGCCCGCGATGTCCACGAAGTCGACGGTGGCGGGCAGCACCCGCGCCGACCCGAAGATCTCCGCGAGCGTGCCGAGGCGGGCGTCGGGGACGCCCACGACTCCGACGTTCGGCTCGATCGTGGCGAACGGGTAGTTGGCCGCCAGCACGTCGTTCTTGGTCAGGGCGTTGAAGAGCGTCGACTTGCCGACATTCGGCAGACCGACGATTCCGATGGAGAGCGACACGTGGAGACTTCCCGGAGCGGTGGGCTGGTGGGTGTTCGGACGGCCACCAGTCTACGGGCCGCCGCCGTACCGCCCGGCCGCCCGTCGAACACGGGCCCGAGGACGTCACCGCACCCGGTACGGGGACCGCTCCGAGGACGCGCGCGCCAAAAAGCCCCGCCCCGCCCCGGAGGGGCAAAGCGCGTGTCCCGCCGTGCGATCACCCGACTGCCGTGCCTACTGTAAGTAGGTGGACCAACACAGTGCGCGTTCAGGTGCCGCTCCGGGACCCGGCGGAGAGGCCGCAGTCGGGGTGTACCGCGCCCCGCGCCCCCGGCAGGCCGTCATGGCCACCGCGGTACGGCAGACCGTCCACCGGCTGCGTACCGCCCAGCGGCCCAGGCCACGGCTGACCGGCCTCGGCACCGGGCTGCTGACCACCGCCGTGACGGTCGCGGGCGGCGGGATCGACGTCCTGCTCTTCGACGGCCCCGGCGTCTTCTTCGGCCTGGTCTTCGTCGCGGTGTGCGTGGCGGCGGCGGTGTACGTACGCCCGTACGACCTGGTGGCGGCCCCGGTGGCGGCGCCGATCGCCTTCGCCGTGGGCATCGCGCTGACCGCCGATAGCGGGGGCGGCGGCCTGGCCGGTCATCTGCTCGGCGTCTTCACCGGGCTGGCGCTGATGACCGGCTGGCTCTACGCCGGGACGGTGCTGGCCGCCGCGATCGTCGGGATCAGAGCTTTGCGGCTGCCATCGCGGCGCCGACGATCCCCGCGTTGTTCTGCAGTTCAGCGGGAACGATCTCGGCGCTGATCCCCTTCACCAGGGGCAGGAACTTCTCCGACTTGCGGCTGACGCCGCCGCCGATCACGAACAGGTCGGGCGAGAAGAGCATCTCCACGTGCGCCAGGTACTTCTGGAGCCGGTGCGCCCAGTGCTCCCAGCTCAGGTCCTCGTCCTCGCGGGCCTTGACCGACGCCTTCTTCTCCGCGTCGTGCCCGTGCAGCTCCAGGTGGCCCAGTTCCGTGTTGGGCACGAGATTGCCGTCCACGAACAGGGCGCTGCCGATGCCGGTGCCCAGCGTCAGCATGATGACCGTGCCGCCCCGGCCGCGGCCCGCGCCGAACGTCATCTCCGCGACACCCGCCGCGTCCGCGTCGTTGAGCACCACCACGGGCAGGCCGAGGCGGTCGCCGAGCATGCCGCGCGCGTCCAGGCCGACCCAGCCGCCGTCCACGTTGGCCGCCGTACGGGTGGTGCCGTCCACCACCACCCCGGGGAAGGTCACGCCGACCGGGCCCGACCAGCCGAAGTGCTCGATGACCTGGTGCACCCCGTCGATCACCGACTCCGGAGTCGCGGGCTGAGGGGTGTCGATCTTGTAGCGATCGTCCGACAGGGCGCCCTGGTCCAGATCGACCGGAGCGCCCTTGATTCCCGTACCACCGATGTCCACACCGAACATATTCATGGCCCCCAGGTTAGAGGTGACGGGAAAAAGTCACCTCTTGGCGGATTCCCCGGCGGCGGCCTCGGCACGCAGATCGCGGCGCAGTTCCTTGGGCAGCGAGAACTGGATGGACTCCTCGGCGGAGGTCACCACCTGCACATCGGCGTAGCCGCGCTCGGCCAGCCAGTCCAGGACGCCGTCGACCAGGATCTCCGGGACGGACGCGCCGGAGGTGACGCCGACGGTGGTGACGCCGTCCAGCCACGCCTCGTCGCACTCCTCGGCGAAGTCGACCAGGTACGAGGCGCCGGCGCCGGACTGGAGGGCGACCTCGACCAGCCGGATGGAGTTGGAGGAGTTGCGGGAGCCGACCACGATCAGCAGGTCGGCGTCGGCGGCGATCTGCTTGACCGCGACCTGGCGGTTCTGCGTGGCGTAGCAGATGTCGTCGCTGGGCGGCGAGAGCAGGTTGGGGAAGCGCTCCTTGAGCGCGTCCACGGTTTCCATCGTCTCGTCCACCGACAGGGTGGTCTGGGAGAGCCAGACGACCTTGGACTCGTCGCGGACCGTGACCTTGGCGGCGTCGGCGGGGCCGTCGACCAGGTGCATGTGGTCGGGCGCCTCGCCCATCGTGCCGACGACCTCTTCGTGGCCGTCGTGGCCGATCAGCAGGATGTCGTAGTCGTCCTTGGAGTAGCGGACGGCTTCCTTGTGGACCTTGGTCACCAGCGGGCAGGTCGCGTCGATCGAGGCGAGGCTGCGCTGGGCGGCCTCCTCGTGGACGACGGGGGCCACGCCGTGCGCGGAGAAGATCACGATGGCGTTCTCGGGCACCTCGTCCGTCTCGTCGACGAAGATCGCGCCCTTCTTCTCCAGCGTCTGGACCACGTATTTGTTGTGCACGATCTGCTTGCGCACATAGACCGGGGCGCCGTACTGCTCCAGCGCCTTCTCGACGGTGATCACGGCCCGGTCCACGCCCGCGCAGTACCCGCGGGGGGCGGCGAGGAGGACGCGGCGGGGGCTCGTAGCGGCAGTCATGGGGTCCATCGTACGGGGGCGCTGATCGCACGCGCGGGGGCGTACGGGGGTGCGGCCGTTCGGCGGCGGTGTCGGTCGCGCCCACTACGCTGCGGGCATGGCTCTGAACACCTCGGCGCAGACGCCGATCCCCGTCGGTGAGGTGTCGCGGCTGATCGGCGGCTGGATCGACCGGCTGGGCGCGGTGTGGGTGGAGGGGCAGATCACCCAGTTGTCGCGGCGGCCGGGCGCGGGCGTGGTGTTCATGACGCTGCGCGACCCCTCGCACGACGTGTCGATCACGGTGACGTGCTTCCGCGGTGTCTTCGAGCAGGTCGCGGACGTGGTCGGCGAGGGCGCGCGGGTGGTGATGCACGCCAAGCCCGAGTGGTACGGGCCGCGCGGCCAGCTCTCGCTGCGCGCGGTGGAGATCCGCCCGGTCGGGGTGGGCGAACTGCTGGCGCGCCTGGAGCAGTTGAAGAAGACGCTGGCGGCCGAGGGGCTCTTCGCCCTGGACCGCAAGCGGCCCATACCGTTTCTGCCGCAGCTCATCGGCCTGGTGACCGGCCGCGCCTCGGCGGCCGAGCGGGACGTGCGGGAGAACGCGCGGCTGCGCTGGCCCGCCGTCCGCTTCGAGGTGCGCAATGTGCCGGTGCAGGGCGCGAGCGCGGTGCCGCGGGTGATCGAGGCGGTACGGGAGCTGGACGCGCGTCCGGATGTCGACGTGATCGTGGTGGCGCGCGGCGGCGGCAGCGTCGAGGACCTGCTGCCGTTCTCCGACGAGGAGCTGGTCCGCGCGGTCGCGGCCTGCCGGACCCCGGTGGTCTCGGCGATCGGCCACGAGCCGGACTCGCCGCTGCTCGACCTGGTCGCCGACCTGCGGGCGTCCACCCCGACCGACGCGGCCAAGCGGATCGTGCCGGATGTGCGCGAGGAGCTGGCGCGCGTCCAGTTGGTACGGGACCGGGCGCTGCGGGTGATGCGCGGGCTGCTGGACCGGGAGGAGCGCGGCCTGGATGCGGCGCTGAGCCGTCCGTCGATGGCGGCGCCGTACGGGATGATCGACGGCCGCGCGGCGGAGGTGGCCGACCGGGTGGACCGGGCCCGCCGCACGCTGCGCCATCTGCTGGAGCGCGCCGACGCGGATCTCTCGCACACCCTGGCGCGGGTGGTCGCGCTGTCCCCGGCCGCGACGCTGCGCCGCGGGTACGCGGTGCTCCAGCGCGAGGACGGCTCGGTGGTACGGGACCCGGCGGAGGTGGCGCCGGACGACGCGTTGCGGGCGCGGGTGGCCGAGGGCGACTTCACGGTGCGCGTCACGGAGTGATGCCGGGGTGCGCGTGGGCGGCGCGCGGTGATGTCGGCGTCGCGCGGTTCGGCGGCGCGCGGTGATGTCGGCGGCGCGCGGTTCGGCGTCGTCACGCGGTGATGCCGGTGTGCGCGTCGCCTGACCTGTCCCACCCCGCGCCTAGGCTTGCCCCCATGGCAGACACGGCAGGCACCACCGATACGGCGGACCGGGAGAGCGGCAGCGCGGCCCTCGGGTACGAGCAGGCGCGCGACGAGCTGGTGGACGTCGTACGGCGGCTGGAAGCGGGCGGCGCGACCTTGGAGGAGTCCCTGGCCCTGTGGGAGCGGGGCGAGGAGCTGGCCAAGGTCTGCCGCCGCTGGCTGGAGGGCGCGCGGGCCCGGCTGGACGCGGCGCTGGCAGCGGAGGAGGACGACGAGGAGGCGGAAGGGGCCACGGGGGCCGCACAGGAGTGACAGGGGTCACACTTGCCCCAGGGAATGGTTGAACGTTCACCCAGGTTGGTCGGAGTGTTCCGACGCGCCGCCCCCCGGCGCGCCCCCCTCGCACGACCGAAAGACCTGAGGATCCCGCATGACTCTCGTGCTCGACACCGCCGCCCAGGACCTGCTCTTCCGTGAGGCCCGCACCGCCAACACGTTCACCGACGAGCCGGTGACCGACGAGCAGGTCCAGGCCATCTACGACCTGGTGAAGTACGCGCCGACCGCCTTCAACCAGCAGCCGCTGCGCGTCGTCCTGGCCCGTACCGAAGAGGGGCGCGAGCGCCTGGTGCGGCACATGAGCGAGGGCAACAAGGCGAAGACGTCGACCGCGCCGCTGGTGGCGATCCTGGCCGCGGACAACGAGTTCCACGAGGAGCTGCCCACCCTGCTCCCGGTCTTCCCGCAGGCCAAGGACGTGATCTTCGCCGAGCGCCCGGTCCGCGAGCAGTCCGCCGCGCTGAACGCCGCGCTCCAGGTCGGCTACTTCATCATCGGCGTTCGCGCCGCCGGTCTGGCCGCCGGCCCGATGACCGGCTTCGACGCCGACGGCATCAACAAGGAGTTCTTCGCGGACGGCGAGCACTCGGTGCTGGCCGTGGTCAACATAGGCAAGCCGGGCGAGGCCGCCTGGTACGACCGCAACCCGCGCCTGTCGTACGAGCAGGTCGTGACGACCGTCTGATCCGTACGACGGACCGACGTATGTCCGTATGACCGGGCACCTGGTCACACGTACGTCCGTATGACCGGCTACCGGTGGGACGTATGTCCATACGACCGGCCGCCCCCGGTGGGACGTATGTCCATACGACCGGCTACCGGTTACTGGCCGCCGCGCTCCTTCAGCGCGGCGGCCATCGTCGTCAGCTCCGCGTCCTTGCCGGTGCCCAGTACCACCGTGGTGACGCCCTGCTCCTTGCGGACCAGCGCGTTGTACTTCGGCCCCGCGTAGCGCTCCCAGACCAGGCCGCCCGCGGTGACCGTACGGCCGCCGTCGCGGTGCGCGTCGAAGGTGACGTCCTTGATGTACGGCTCGGCCGCGGCGTTGCTCTGCTCGACGGCGACGTACTGGTCCTCGGGGTCGACGAAGCCGATGTGCCAGGTCACCGCCTGCGGGTCGGCCGCGCTGTAGGTGACCGAGGTGGCCCGCCAGGTCGCGGGCAGCCCCTCGGGCCCCGCCACCTTGTACGGCGCGTCGCGCCGCGCCTGGCCGAGCTCCACCGAGAAGGTGACCGGCTTGGTCGGGTCGGCCTTCGAGTCGTGCGGGATGAACACATAGATGAGGGCGGCGACGGCGCCGATCACCGCCATCGACAGCACCAGGTCCCGCACGGTCTTGTTGCCACGTTTGTCTGCTGCCACCCGACCATCGTCCCCCATGCCGGGAACGGCCCCGGACGCCGGGGTCCGCACCCTCCGCGGGCCCCGGCCCGCACAGGGCACCAGGCGCTCATGTGACGTGCACCCTGCTCATATTCGCGCCGAACCGATAGGGTCGGAACACCCTCATATTCCGGCCGTCCTCGTACAGAAAGGTGCGCGTGATGACCGAACAGCATTTGCCGCCCCAGCTCGAAGTGAGCCCGGAGGCCCCCGACCGCAACCTGGCACTGGAACTCGTACGCGTCACCGAGGCCGCCGCGATGGCGGCCGGACGCTGGGTCGGCAGGGGCGACAAGAACGGGGCCGACGGCGCCGCGGTGAACGCGATGCGCACCCTCGTCCACACCGTCTCGATGAACGGCGTCGTCGTCATCGGCGAGGGCGAGAAGGACGAGGCGCCCATGCTCTACAACGGCGAGCGGATCGGTGACGGCACCGGGCCCGAGTGCGATGTCGCCGTCGACCCGGTGGACGGCACCACGCTGACCGCCAAGGGCATGCCGAACGCGGTGGCGGTGCTCGCCGTCGCCGACCGCGGCACCATGTTCGACCCCTCGGCCGTCTTCTACATGGACAAGCTGGTGGTCGGCCCCGAGGCCGCCGAGTACGTCGACATCACCGCGCCGCCCGCGGTCAATGTGCGCCGGGTCGCCAAGGCCAAGGGCAGCGCGCCCGAGGACGTCACCGTCGTGGTGCTCGACCGGCCGCGGCACGACGGCATCGTGAAGGAGATCCGCGAGACCGGCGCCCGGATCAAGTTCATCGCCGACGGCGACGTGGCGGGCGCGATCATGGCGGTGCGCGAGGGCACCGGCGTGGACATGCTGCTGGGCATCGGGGGCACGCCCGAGGGCATCATCGCGGCCTGCGCGATCACCTGCCTCGGCGGCACGATCCAGGGCAGGCTGTGGCCGAAGGACGACGCCGAGCGGCGCCGTGCGCTGGACGCCGGGCACGACCTGGACCGGATTCTGCACACCAAGGACCTGGTCAGCGGCGAGAACGTCTTCTTCGTCGCCACCGGGATCACCGACGGCGAACTGCTGCGCGGGGTGCGGTACCGCGCGGAGACCGCCACCACCTCGTCGCTGGTGATGCGCTCCAAGTCCGGCACGATCCGGCAGATCGACTCCACGCACCGGCTGTCCAAGCTGCGGGCGTACAGCGCGATCGACTTCGACCGGGCGCGCTGAGGCTCACTCCCCGCCTTCGGTACGTCCTTCGGTATGTCGGCTGCCGCCTGCCGCGGCGCACTCGGGCCCCGTATTCCCGGATGCGGCGCGGCGGGCGGCGCCCGGCCGACGAAACTCCTGAGCCGCTGAGCCGTACGGTCAGCCCGCGGCGGCGATCTGCGGGTCGGGGCGCTGGAGTTCGACCTCGCGACGGCGGCGGCGGGCCAGCACCACGCGGCGCTCGGCGGCGGTCATGCCGCCCCACACCCCGTACGGTTCCGGCTGGAGCAAGGCGTGTTCACGGCATTCGAGCATCACCGGGCAGCGCGCGCACACGCGTTTGGCCGCCTCTTCCCGGGACAGACGAGCGGCAGTGGGCTCCTTCGACGGGGCGAAGAACAGCCCCGCCTCGTCACTGCGGCAGGCGGCCTCCGAGTGCCAGGGCCCGCCCAGATCCCGCGGATGACCGGGCGGGTAGGCGGTGTCCGTGACGGGCTCGATCGGTTGAAGCACGGGATACTCCTGACGACGGCTCGGCGATTGCCACCCTGGCGCGTCACCGACCACTCCCCCGGCGGGCGCGGATCTCAACGGCGGCAGTGCGGCGGCGTGCTCGAACCCCTACCCGCTGTACGCGACTTCATGCGCACCGTGTTCGCCCGGCGCGAGAGCCCCGCAAGCCTGTGACCTGCGGATGGCGGAAACACGCACGATGCTTGGCGCACTTACGCACCATCAATCACAGCCGTTACCGAGTCGGGGGGCGTGAAACCGCCGCTGCCCGCTCACCCGTGCCCGAGGCCGCCTCACCCCGGCGCCGGAGGCTCCCCCGACCGGTCCCGCGCCTCAGCTCTCGAGGTTCTTCTTCGTCCAGTCCTTGACCTTCTTGCCGCGCTTGGCCTTCGCCTCGACGCCGCCCCAGAAGGCGAAGCCGTCGATGCGGACCACCGGCGCGTCGGCGTCCGGCGCCTCGAACGCCTTGACGTCGGAGCCGCCCATGATGCCGACGACCCCGCCGCCGCGCAGCGTCACGTTCTCCGGCAGCTTGACGCTGATGCCGCCCATGATCGCGGTGCAGTGGATGACCAGTTCGGGCGAGGTGAAGGTGGCCTCGGTGAGGTCGATCTCGACACCGCCCATGATCGCGACCGCGGTGATCCGGTGGCCGACGCGCCAGCGGCCCTTGCGCTCGGCCCCGCCGAGGATGCCGACCAGGTTCGGGTTCTCGCCGCTGGGGTCGGGGGCGTAGTGGTAACCGCCGCGGGCCGCGGGGGCGGGCGCCGGTGCGCTGGTCCTGCCCACCGGCAGATCCCGTACCAGCGGCTCCAGTTCGCCCATCGTCTTGGCCGCGTAGACCTGGTCGAGCCGCTCGGAGTGCTCCGACGAGTCCAGACGGCCCTCGGCCAGGGCCTCGCGCAGGATGTCGGCGATTCGGTCCCGGTCCGCGTCCGACGCCCGCAGGTCCGCTTCCGCGGTGGGCTTGCCCGTACGCACCGGCTGGGGCTGCTCTTGCGCGCGCTTCTGGAGCTGCGATTCGTCCACGTCCCTACGGTACACAGACGCGATAGATCGCGACTACCCCGAAGTACCCCCTAGGGGTCCGGCCCGCCCGGCCGTTCGGGGGCGTTCTAGAATCGGGAGGCCGCAGCGCCGCCGCCGAGTGAGGAATGCCCCATGCCTGAGTTCGCCTACACGGATCTGCTTCCCCTCGGCGAGGACCCCACCACGTACCGCCTGCTCACCGCCGAGGGTGTCAGCACCTTCGAGGCGGACGGGCGTACGTTCCTCACGGTCGATCCGGAGGCGCTGCGGCTGCTCGCGGCCGAGGCGATGCACGACATCTCCCACTACCTGCGCCCGACCCACCTCGCGCAGCTCCGCCGCATCCTGGACGACCCGCAGGCGAGCCCCAACGACAAATTCGTCGCGCTCGACCTGCTGAAGAACGCGAACATCGCGGCGGCCGGCGTGCTCCCGATGTGCCAGGACACCGGTACGGCGATCGTCATGGGCAAGCGCGGCCAGCAGGTCCTCACCGCGGGCGGTGACGAGGAGGCGCTGTCGCGCGGGATCTACGACGCGTACACCAAGCTCAATCTGCGCTACTCGCAGATGGCCCCGCTGACGATGTGGGACGAGAAGAACACCGGCTCCAACCTGCCCGCGCAGATCGAGCTGTACGCGACGGACGGCGGCGCGTACAAGTTCCTCTTCATGGCCAAGGGCGGTGGCAGCGCCAACAAGTCCTTCCTCTACCAGGAGACGAAGGCGGTGCTGAACGAGGCGTCGATGATGAAGTTCCTTGAGGAGAAGATCCGTTCGCTGGGTACGGCGGCCTGTCCGCCGTACCACCTGGCGATCGTGGTGGGCGGGACCAGCGCCGAATTCGCCCTGAAGACGGCCAAGTACGCGTCCGCGCACTACCTGGACGAGCTGCCCGCCGAGGGCTCGGCGGCCGGACACGGCTTCCGGGACAAGGAGTTGGAGCAGAAGGTCTTCGAGCTGACGCAGAGGATCGGGATCGGGGCGCAGTTCGGCGGGAAGTACTTCTGCCACGACGTGCGGGTGGTGCGGCTGCCGCGGCACGGCGCGTCGTGCCCGGTCGCCATCGCGGTGTCCTGCTCGGCGGACCGGCAGGCGCTGGCGAAGATCACCGCCGAGGGCGTCTTCCTGGAGCAGTTGGAGACGGACCCGGCGCGTTTCCTGCCGGAGACCACCGACGAGCACCTGGACGACGACGTCGTCCGCGTCGACCTCAACCGGCCGATGGACGAGATCCGCGCCGAGCTGACCAAGTACCCCGTGAAGACCCGGCTTTCGCTGTCCGGGCCGCTGGTCGTGGCCCGCGACATCGCGCACGCCAAGATCAAGGAGCGGCTGGACGCGGGCGAGGAGATGCCGCGGTACCTGCGCGACCACGCCGTCTACTACGCGGGCCCGGCCAAGACGCCCGAGGGGTACGCCTCGGGCTCCTTCGGGCCGACCACCGCGGGCCGGATGGACGCCTACGTCGAGCAGTTCCAGGCCGCGGGCGGCTCCTTCGTGATGCTCGCCAAGGGCAACCGCAGCAAGCAGGTCACTGACGCGTGCGCCGCCCACGGCGGCTTCTACCTCGGCTCCATCGGCGGCCCCGCCGCCCGCCTCGCCCAGGACTGCATCAAGCGGGTCGACGTCCTCGAATACGCCGAACTCGGCATGGAAGCCGTCTGGAAGATCGAGGTCGAGGACTTCCCCGCCTTCGTCGTCGTCGACGACAAGGGCAACGACTTCTTCCAAGACCCTTCCCCCTCCCCCACCTTCACCACCATCCCCCGCCGCCAAGGCGCCTGACCCCTGCGGGAAGCTCACCGCCTACGGCTCTGCCGCCCGACGGGGGGCCGCGCCGCGGGGGGCGCGCGCCGCGCGGGGGCGGTAGCCGCGGACGCGCACGGCGCAGGCACGGGCGGGTACCGCCCTGCGGGGCGGTGGCGGCACGGGTGCGTGCTGTCGCCGCCGCGGGGGGGGGCGGGCGCGCGCCATTGGGTAACCGCAGCGGCGGCATGCTCGGACGCGCACGGCGCAGGCACGGGGCGGGTACCGCCCTGCGGGGCGCTGGCGGCACGGGAGCCGCGACGGCGCCAGCGCGGCACGGGTGCGTGCAGACCCACGGGGCGGCAACGACCGCATGCTCGCGCACGGTAATGGGCACGCGCTTGCCCTGCGGGGTGGGGCCGCAACTCCGCAGACTCGGGAGCGGCGACGGCGACATACGCGGGCGCGAGCGCGCACTGCACGCGGGCTGGGCGATGGTGCCCGCAGGAGCAGCGGCAGACGCGGACGCGGCAGCAGGTAGCGCGGGCAGCGCGCAAGGCGAGTCGAAGCAGGGCCCGGCGGCAACGGGCCATAAGCCGGTGCACCTGATGCGGCGGGGCGTGGCAGCGCCCGCGTTACGGGGCCGGCCCGGCGGCTGATCGCCGACGCCCGTCACCCGGCATGCGTCGCGACGCGGCGCTGAACCGGGCGAAGGCCCCGCCCGATGGGGCGCGGCACGGCGCCGGAGCCCTGCCGGTTACCCACCGGCCGGGGGTGACACCCCAGCGCGCGCGCCGCAGGCCCGGCGGGGGGACCGCCGCGTATGCCAGCGCACGGCGCCGGGGCGGCGGGGCCGGCCGAGAACCGCGTAGGGCGGGGGCCGCTGATTACGCCAGCACGCAGCGCCCGGGCGGCGGGGCGGCACCCGCACGTGTCGCAGGGGCGGCCCGGCGGGGGGGCCGCTGATTACGACAGCGCGTGGCGCTGGGGGTCGGTGGTGAACGCCAGCGCGTGGCGCCGGGGGTTGGTATAGGCCAAGGGCAGGGGGTGGACCTTCACGAAATCCGCAAGAAGTGGAGGGCTTGCAGGCCAGGGTGGTCGGGGGGTGGCGGAATGCCCGGCTCGCGCAGCGGGGCCGATTCATCAACCGTTGACATGTCCTTAGCGGGAGCGGAACATTCCGTACCTGGGAGAGCGCTCTCCCAACTGACGGCCCGTCATGACGCCTGCCGCCACGTCGTGCCGTCAGCCCCCCATGCGCACCATCAAGCAGGAGGTCTCCATGGCACGGAGGACCAGAAGGATCCCGGGGCTGCTCATAGCCCTGTCACTCGCCGCTACCGGCCTCGGTATCGGCGGGGTCGCGATGACGACCGGAAACGCTTCCGCCAGCACACCGGCCGCCGCGGACCACGCGGCCGACCACGCCGGGATGCCCGGCATGGCGATGCCGCTGACCGGCAACGGACTGGCGTCCGGCGACGACCCGGACGGCGACGGCTACATCATGGCGAACCCGCCGGTCACCGGCGTGACGCCGTCGACGTACGAGCCGCCGCACGCGTACTTCCACGAGTTCCAGGCCCAGTGTGCCCCCACGCACACGGCGCCGGACGACCCGATCGTCTTCCCCGGCCAGCCGGGGGCGTCGCACGACCACACCTTCATGGGCAACACCAGCACGAACGGCAACTCCACGACGGCCTCGCTGGAGACCGGTAACACCGTGTGTCTGGCGCCTGGCGACAAGTCGGCGTACTGGATGCCGAGTCTGTTCAAGGGCACCCAGAAGATCCTGCCGGTCGGCACGCAGACGATCTACTACAAGTCGTCCGTGAACGACTACACCAGCGTCCGCCCCTTCCCCAAGGGCCTGCGCTTCGTGGTCGGCAGCCCGAGCCAGACGCAGGACGAGTTCCAGCACCTCAAGGGCACCGTCGAGGGCTGGGAGTGCGGGACCAGTTACCACAACTGGAACATCCCGGTGAGCTGCCCCAACACGCCTGACACGCAGCTCAACATCCGTCTCCAGGCACCGAGTTGCTGGGACGGCATCCACCTGGACGTGCCGGACCACAAGAGTCACATGGCCTACCCGGTCGCCGGCGGCGCCAACCAGAACGTCTGCCCGGCCGACCACCCGGTCGCCCTGCCGATGATCGAGTTCAAGATGGCCTGGCCGGTGAACGGCGACATGTCGCAGGTCCACCTCTCCAGTGGCCAGGGCTTCTCCTTCCACTACGACTTCTTCAACGACTGGGACGCCCCGACCCTCAACGCGCTGGTCACCCACTGCATCAACGGTGGACTCCAGTGCGACGCCCGCGGTTACGACCAGTCGCAGCCCCAGAAGGGCGCGGCTCTGAACCAGAACTACCAACTGCCGTAAGCCCGGACACCGCGCTCTCCCGCGCGGGCCGGGCTTTACCCGACCCCGTGGGAGAGCGCTCTCCGGAAACCTGTCCCCCCAACACACAGGTGATCTATGAACAGCCCCGCACTTCCCCCCTCTCAACCCCCCACAAGCAGCACAGGCAGCACGACCGGCACACCCGGCTCACCGGTGACATCCGTCTTCTCCCGGCGCGCGGCCCTCGGCGCGCTGGCGGCCCTCGCGGCCACCCCGGTACTGGCGGGCCGCGCCTCGGCGGCCACCGCGGCCACCGCGTCCGGCGCGAACGGTACGAAGGCCGGTACGACGGCCGGTCCGCGCGCCGCCGCCGCGGACCCCGACTTCGGCCCCAACGTCCTGGTCTTCGACCCCTCGATGCCGATCGCCGACATCCAGGCGAAGGTCTCGGACGTCTTCCGCCGCCAGGAGTCCAACCAGTTCGGCACCGACCGCTTCGCGCTCTTCTTCAAGCCGGGCACGTACGAAGGACTCGACGTCAACGTCGGCTTCTACACCCACGTCGCCGGTCTCGGCCTGTCCCCCGACGACGTCGACATCCACGGCCTGGTGCACGTCGAGGCCGACTGGATGCAGGGCAACGCCACCCAGAACTTCTGGCGCAGCGCCGAGAATCTGTCGGTCACCCCGACCGGCGGCTCCAACCGCTGGGCGGTCTCGCAGGCCGCCCCGCTGCGCCGCGTGCACATCCGCGGCGAGGTCCCGCTGTGGAACGGCTACGACGGCTGGTCCAGCGGCGGCTTCATGGCCGACTGCAAGGTGGACGGCCGGGTCGTGTCCGGCTCCCAGCAGCAGTGGCTGACCCGGAACAGCGCGCTCGGCGAATGGGCCGGTTCCGTATGGAACATGGTCTTCGTCGGCGTGGACGGCGCGCCGCCGCAGAACTTCCCCGACCCCTCCCACACGGTGGTCGACAGCGCCCCGGTGATCCGGGAGAAGCCCTTCCTGTACGTGGACGGGTCCGGCGCGTACCAGGTGTTCGTGCCCGCGCTGCACAGCAACGCCCGCGGGGTGACCTGGAACGGCGGCGCGCAGGGCGAGTCGATCCCGCTGACCGACTTCTACGTCACGAAGCCGGGCGACTCGGCGGCCACGATCAACTCCGCGCTGGCGCAGGGCAAGCACCTGCTGGTCACGCCGGGCGTGTACGCCCTCGACCAGACCGTGGAGGTGACGCGGGCGGGCACGGTCGTGCTGGGCCTGGGCATCGCCACGCTGCTGCCGGACAACGGCATCACCGCGCTGTCCGTCGCCGACGTCGACGGTGTGAAGATCTCCGGGCTGCTGATCGACGCGGGCGCCACGAATTCCGCGGTGCTGGTCCGCGTCGGCCCGCAGGGCGCCGGCGGCGGCCACGCGGGCGACCCGACGCTCCTCCAGGACGTGTTCGTGCGGATCGGCGGCGCGCAGGCCGGCAAGGCCACCGTGAGCGTCGAGATCAACAGCTCCGACGTGATCGGCGACAACCTGTGGCTGTGGCGGGCCGACCACGGCAGCGGTGTCGGCTGGGATGTCAACACCAGCGACACCGGCCTGGTCGTCAACGGCGCGCGCGTCACGCTGTACGGCCTGTTCGTGGAGCACCACCAGAAGACCGAGGTGCTCTGGAACGGCGACGCCGGACGGACGTACTTCTTCCAGAACGAGATGCCGTACGACCCGCCCAACCAGGCGGCCTGGATGGACGGTTCGCGGCACGGCTACGCCGCCTACCAGGTGGCGGACTCGGTCTCCTCGCACGAGGCGTGGGGGCTGGGCAGCTACTGCCTTTTCCTCGCGGACCCGAGCGTCGTCGCCGACAGCGCCCTGCTGGTGCCGAACACGTCCGGGGTGCGGCTGCACGACATGGTCACCGTCTCGCTCGGCAACGACGGGACGATCAGCCATGTCGTCAACGAGACCGGAGACCCGGTGAACAACACCAACTCCGGTATCTCCTACCTGGTGAGCTACCCGTGACCCCCTCGGAGGACGAGATGCGCGCACATGTGATCAGGAGGACGGCCAGGCGCGGCCTGGCGCCCCTCGCGGTGGCGGCACTGGTCGCGGCGGGTCTCGCCGTCGTGCAGGCCCCGGCCGCGCAGGCGGCGGGCAGCGTGGTCAAGGTGACCGGCTCGCAGGGCAATTGGCAGCTCACCGTGGACGGCGCCCCGTACACCGTGAAGGGTCTGACGTGGGGTCCGCAGCCCTCGCAGGCGGCGGCGGACCTGCCGGACGTGGCGCGGATGGGCGTCAACACGATCCGTACGTGGGGTACGGACGCGAGCAGCGCGCCGCTGTTCGACGCGGCGGCGGCCAACGGCATCAAGGTGATCGCCGGTTTCTGGCTCCAGCCGGGCGGCGGTCCCGGCTCGGGCGGCTGTGTCGACTACCTGACGGACACCACGTACAAGAACAACATGCTCGCGGAGTTCCCGAAGTGGGTGAACACCTACAAGGACAACCCGGGCGTGCTGATGTGGGACGTCGGCAACGAGTCGGTGCTGGGGCTCCAGAACTGCTACAGCGGTGACCAGTTGGAGCAGGAGCGCAACGCGTACACCTCCTTCGTCAACGACCTGTCGAAGGCGGTGCACGCGGCGGACCCGAACCACCCGGTGACGTCGACCGACGCGTGGACCGGCGCGTGGCCGTACTACAAGCGCAACACCCCGGACCTGGACCTGCTGGCGGTCAACTCCTACAAGGACGTCTGCAACGTCAAGTCGGCGTGGGAGAGCGGCGGTTACGACAAGCCGTACATCATCACCGAGGGCGGCCCGGCCGGTTCGTGGGAGGTGCCGAACGACGCGAACGGTGTGGCGGACGAGCCCACCGACCAGCAGAAGGCGGACGGTTACACCAACGCGTGGAACTGCGTGGCCGGCCACCCCGGTGTGGCGCTGGGCGCCACGCTCTTCCACTACGGCAACGAGGACGACTTCGGCGGCATCTGGTTCAACCTGGTGCCCGACGGCCTGAAGCGGCCCTCGTACTACGCGGTCAAGCGCGCGTACGGCGGGAACACCTCGGGTGACAACCAGCCGCCGCTGGTGACCGACATGACGGTGGACAACGCCACTTCGGGTGTGCCCGCGGGCGGCACGGTGACGATCACCACCTCGACCTCCGACCCGGAGAACGACCCGATCACGTACCAGGTGCTGTTCAGCAGCATCTACATCGACAACAACGGCTCGCTCACCCCGGCCGCGACCACGCAGAACGGCGGCACGCTGACGGCGAAGGCGCCGGAGAAGGTCGGCGTGTACGAGGCGTACGTCCGCGCCACCGACAACCACGGCAACGTCAGCTACGGCTCCAAGTCGGTGCGGATCGTGCCGCCGAAGCCGAACGGTACGAATGTCGCGCTCAACAAGCCCGCGACGGCCTCCACGTACCAGACCGACCCGACCGGCGGCTGCCCGTGCACCCCGTCGAACGCGGTGGACGGCAACGCCGGGACCCGCTGGGCGAGCGACTGGAGCGACCCGCAGTGGATCCAGGTCGACCTGGGCGCCACCACCGCCTTCCACCACGTCCAGCTCTCCTGGGAGTCGGCGTACGCCAAGGCGTACGACATCCAGACCTCCGACGACGGGCAGAACTGGACGACGGTGAAGTCCGTGACCGACGGCAACGGTGACATCGACGACCTCGACGTCTCCGGCACCGGCCGCTATGTGCGCCTGACGGGCACGCAGCGCGGCACGGCCTACGGGTACTCGCTCTACGAATTCGGCGTCTACAACTAAGCGGAGAGGAGGTGCGCTCATGTCGGACACCGTTACCGGTACGGGTTCGGACTCCCGCATCGACCGGGCCCAGCCGTACGCGCTCAGCCTGTTCCGTATCGTCGTCGGGCTCCTGTTCACCTGCCACGGTGTGGCGTCGCTCTTCGGCGTGCTCGGCACGGCCGAGCTGTCGGCGGGCCGGTGGCCGGGGTGGTACGCGGCGCTGATCCAGCTCGTCGGCGGTGTGCTGGTGCTGTTCGGCCTGGCGACCAGGCCGGCCGCGCTGATCGGCTCGGGGTCGATGGCGTTCGCGTACTTCGACGTCCATCAGCACCGGGGGCTGCTGCCGATCGAGAACGGCGGTGAGGCGGCGGTCTTCTTCTGCTGGACGCTGCTGCTGATCGTCTTCTCGGGGCCGGGCGCCCTGGCGCTGGACCGGCTGCTCGCGGACCGCAGGTCGGCCGCGCGGGCGGCGCTCGACGCGCAGGAGCCGCAGGACGGGGGGAACGGCCGGCTGGCCATGCCCGCCTGAGGCTCCGCGCGGATCTCACGCGGCCTCGCCCGGCTCCACGCGGGCTCGCGCGGCTGCGCGCGGATTCGGCCGATCTCACCACGGGGAGACAGTGCCCG
Organism: Streptomyces sp. NPDC025721; assembly: GCF_055558595.1. Lineage (NCBI taxonomy): Bacteria > Bacillati > Actinomycetota > Actinomycetes > Kitasatosporales > Streptomycetaceae > Streptomyces > Streptomyces sp. NPDC025721. The sequence continues at coordinate 70,508 of NZ_JBVHMF010000019.1, forward strand.
GGAACACCCTGGTGTTCCCGGGCACTGTTATAGGCATGAGCGAATACCGGATCGAGCACGACTCGATGGGCGAGGTACGGGTGCCCGCCGAGGCGAAGTGGCGGGCGCAGACGCAGCGCGCGGTGGAGAACTTCCCGATCTCGGGGCAGCGGATCGAGCGGGCGCACATCGCTGCGCTGGCCCGGATCAAGGCCGCCGCCGCGAAGGTCAACGCGGAGCTGGGCGTCCTGGACAAGGACACCGCCGAGGCGATCCAGGAGGCCGCGGCCGAGGTCGCCGAGGGGCGCTGGGACGAGCACTTCCCGGTGGACGTCTTCCAGACCGGTTCCGGCACCTCGTCCAACATGAACGCCAACGAGGTGATCGCCACCCTGGCCACCGAGCGCCTGGGCCGCGACGTCCACCCCAACGACCACGTCAACGCCTCGCAGTCGTCCAACGACGTCTTCCCGTCCTCCATCCACATCGCGGCGACGGCGGCGGTGACCGGCGACCTGATTCCGGCGCTCACCCGTCTGGCGGAGTCCCTGGAGGCGAAGGCGGCGGAGTTCGCGACCGTCGTGAAGGCGGGCCGCACGCACCTGATGGACGCCACGCCGGTCACGCTGGGCCAGGAGTTCGGCGGCTACGCGGCGCAGGTGCGGTACGGGATCGAGCGGCTGCGGTCCTCGCTGCCGCGGCTGGCGGAGCTGCCGCTGGGCGGCACGGCGGTGGGCACCGGCATCAACACCCCGGCGGGCTTCCCGGCCGCGGTGATCGCGGAGGTGGCGCGCGCGACCGGGCTGCCATTGACCGAGGCCCGCGACCACTTCGAGGCGCAGGGCGCCAGGGACGGCATCGTGGAGACCTCGGGGCAGCTGCGGACGATCGCGGTCGGCCTCACCAAGATCGCCAACGACCTGCGGTGGATGTCCTCGGGGCCGCGTACCGGGCTGTCCGAGATCGCGCTGCCCGACCTTCAGCCCGGCTCGTCGATCATGCCGGGCAAGGTCAATCCGGTCGTCCCGGAGGCGGTGCTGATGGTGGCGGCGCAGGTGACGGGCAATGACACGGCCATCTCGGTGGCGGGCGCGGCGGGCAACTTCGAGCTGAACGTGATGCTGCCGGTGATCGCCCGCAACGTCCTGGAGTCGGTCCGGCTGCTCGCCAACGTCACGCGGCTGCTGGCGGACCGCACGGTGGACGGGATCACGGCGAATGTCGAGCGGGCCCGCGAGTACGCCGAGTCCTCGCCTTCGGTCGTCACTCCGCTGAACCGTTACATCGGGTACGAGGAGGCCGCGAAGGTCGCGAAGAAGGCGCTGGCGCAGCGGAAGACGATCCGCGAGGTGGTGATCGAGTCCGGTTACGTCGAACGCGGCCTGCTGTCCGAAACGCAGCTCGACGAGGCGCTGGACGTTCTGCGTATGACGCATCCGTAACAGTGCTTCCGTAAACTCTGTTCATGACAGCCGAAGCCGATCTCTCGACCCGCGCCGGGGAGCGCCACTTCTGGACGCCCGGCGCGCAGGTGCTGTGGCGTTACCGGGGGAACGGCACGGACGCGGTGCACATCTGCCGTCCGGTGACCGTGGTGCGCGACGACGCGGAGCTGCTCGCGGTGTGGATGGCGCCCGGTACGGCGTGCGTGAAGCCGGTGCTGGCGGACGGGACGCCGGTGCACCGGGAGCCGCTGGCGAGCCGGTACGTGAAGCCGCGGGTGGCGCGGGTCGAGCCGTGGTGGGGCGCCGGGGTGCTGAAGCTGGCGCGGCCGGGCGAGCCGTGGTCGGTGTGGCTGTTCTGGGAGCCCGGGTGGCGGTTCAAATGCTGGTATGTGAACCTTGAGGAACCTCGTCGGCGCTGGTCGGGAGGGGTGGACTCGGAGGATCACTTCCTCGACATCTCGGTCCACCCGGACCGCTCCTGGCGCTGGCTGGACGAGGACGAGTTCGCGCAGGCGCAGGCGGACGGGCTGATGCCGGCGGAGCTGGCGGCGCGTGTGCGGCGGGCCGGTGAGCGCGCGGCGGGGGTGGTCAGGGCCTGGGGTCCGCCGTTCCGCGACGGCTGGGAGGACTGGCGGCCCGACCCGGCGTGGCCGGTGCCCGCGCTGCCGCCGGACTGGGACCGGCCGCCGTCGTAGAAGCGGCGGGCCGGGCCGGGGGTACGGCCGCGGTGCGTACGGTAGGGGGCGTAAGCGGGCGTAAGCCGTGGGGGGCGGGAGTGAACCTCCGAGCCCCTTGTTGCGTCCCTGACCCCCAACCGTAGGATCGTGCTCCGGAACACTGCGCAATTGCCGATCGCGGCCTAGAGTTTGACGCTACGTCACAGCGACGCGAACACAGCCATTCGTACAGCCATTCAGCAGCAGCCATCCAGCAGCAGTCAGGGAGGCCCGGAACGGTGGGAACCGGCGGCTACGAGCACATGGGGATCCCCCCTGCCGACGATCACGAGGATCAGGGCAGGGACCGTACCGGCCAGGCCGAGGCGTTCGACGCGATCGGCGACCGGTACGACGAAGCGTTCCCGCACAAGGACGGGCAGGTCAGGGCCGGTGAATGGCTCGTCGAGACCCTGCCCGCCGGTGCCCGTGTGCTGGACCTCGGCTGCGGTACGGGACTGCCGACCGCGCGCCAGTTCACCGACGCGGGGCTGCGGGTGACGGGCGTGGACCTGTCGGCCGGAATGCTCGCGCAGGCACGGGTGAACGTGCCCGCGGCCGACTTCGTCCAGGCCGACTTCGCCGACCTCACCGAGGGCGGCCCGCTGGCGCCGGGAAGTTTCGCGGCGGTCGCCGCGTTCTTCTCGCTGCTCATGCTGCCCAAGGACGAGATCCCCGGCACCTTGCGGGCGCTCCACGGCCTGTTGGAGCCCGGCGGCCTGCTCGCCGTTTCGATGGTGGAAGCCGATCTGGACAATGTGCCGATTCCGTTCCTCGGTCACACCATCCGGGTATCCGGTTATCTAAGGGATGAACTGCGCCATGTCGTGGTGGACGCGGGCTTCGAGGTGATCAAGGAGGATTCGTACGCCTACGCACCGGCGAGCACCGACGTGCCGCCGGAGGAGCAGATCTTCCTCTCCTGCCGACGCGCCTGACCAGGCCCGACCCGCCGCGGCCAGCGCGTGGCGCACAGACGGATGGAACGACTCGCGTGACCACGGACCCGCCCCGTACGCCCAGGAACCACGCCGCGACCCCACCGGACCCGCGTGGCGGCTTCGCCGTACCCGAGACGCCTTCGGGGCCGAGTACCGCTGCGGGCCTCGGCTCGGCCACGGGCCACCACGAGCTGCCCCGCGCCGCCCGCGACTTCGAGTCGGCGCGCGGCCTGGCCTCGGCGGCCTCCGCCACACCCCCGCGCCCCGGTGGGGCCCGCCCGCACGACGAGAACGAGCCGGAGGGCAGGCCGGCCGAGCGCCCCGGCGCCGACCACCCGGCGGCCGAGCGCCCCGCCACCGACCGCCCCGGCGCGGACCGGCCCTCGGCCATACCCGGCGGATCCGCCCCCGAGACCCCGCGCGGACCCTCGCGCGCCGTGGAGCCGCACCTGCCGCCGCTGCCGCCCATCCCGACGCACGGCTCCGGCTGGACGGCGCCGCCCGAGGGCGAGTCGCTGGCGTCGTTCGTCAGCACTCCGCCGCGCGGCACACCGCTGGAAGCGGCGGGACACCCCGGCGACGAGGATTCTGTGGGGATGCGCATCCCGATGCCCGTGCAGACCGGTCCCGAGGCCGACCGGCTGCGATACGTGGGCGCCGCGACCCGGCGGATCGCCCGCGGGCTCGACCTCGACGAGATCCTGCTCGGCCTGTGCCGCTCGGCGGTGCCCGCCTTCGCCGACGCGATCCTGGTCTATCTGCGCGACCCGCTGCCGGTCGGCGACGAGCGGCCGTCCGGGCCGCTGCGGCTGCGGCTGCGGCGCGCCGACGGCGGCCTGGAGGAGCCCGCGGACCCGCTGGCGACCGCGACCGCCCCGGTCGGCGCGGCGCCGCTGCTGCCCGCCCTGGAGTCGTCGTACGGCGGCGCCGCCGAGTCCATCGCGGTGCTGCTCGACGGACCGCTGGCGGAAGTGCTGCGCGGCGTACGGCCGGTCTTCGCGGACTCCCCGCGCGCCGCCGACGCGCTCGCCGAACTCCTCGGCCGCCCCGACCACAGCGACGGGCCGCTGCCGGGCATGCCGACCGGGCGCCGCGCCCTGCTGGCACCGCTGCGCGGCCGTCGCCGGGTGATCGGCGCCGCGGTGCTGCTGCGGCGCGCGGACCGTACGCCCTTCGAGGCGGACGACCTGCTGGTGGCCGCCCAGCTCGCCACGCACACCGCGCTCGGCGTCGACAAGGCCGTGCTCTACGGCCGCGAGGCGTACATCGCGGACGCCCTCCAGCGCGAGATGCTGCCGGACTCGCTGCCGCAGCCGACCGGCGTCCAGCTCGCCAGCAGATACCTTCCGGCGGCCGAGTCCGCGCGTGTCGGCGGCGACTGGTACGACGCGATCCCGCTGCCCGGCAGCCGGGTGGCGCTCGTCGTCGGCGACGTCATGGGCCACTCCATGACCTCCGCGGCGATCATGGGCCAGCTCCGTACCACCGTCCAGACCCTGGCCGGGCTCGACCTGGCGCCCCAGGAAGTCCTCTACCACCTGGACGAACAGGCCCAGCGGCTCGGCCAGGACCGCATGGCGACCTGCGTCTACGCCGTCTACGACCCGATCGCCCACCGGCTGGTGGTCGCCAACGCGGGCCACCCGCCGCCGGTGCTGCTGCACGCCGACGGTCTCGCCGAGGTGCTGCGCGTGCCGCCCGGCGCGCCGATCGGCGTCGGCGGGGTGCCCTTCGAGGCCGTGGAGCTGCCCGCCCCCGCGGGGGCGACCCTGCTGCTCTACACCGACGGCCTGGTCGAGTCCCGCAGCCGTGACGTGTGGGGCGGCATCGAGCTGCTGCGCGAACGGCTGCACGACGCCGCCAGCGTGGTCTCGCCGCCGCCGCTGGAGCCGCTGTGCGACGAGGTGCTGGAGATCCTCGGCCCCGGCGACCGCGACGACGACATCGCCCTGCTCGCCGCGCGCTTCGACGGCATCTCGCCCAGCGACGTCGCCTACTGGTTCCTGGAGCCGCACCCCCAGACGCCCGGCCGCGCCCGCCGCCTGATCCGCCAGGCCCTGCGCCGCTGGGACCTCGAGGACCAGTCCGACGCCGCCGAACTCCTGGTCAGCGAGATCGTCACCAACGCCGTGCGCTACGCCGAGCGCCCCATCACCCTGCGCCTCCTGCGCACCGACGTCCTGCGCTGCGAAGTCGGCGACGACGCGCCTCTTCTGCCGCGCATGCGCCACGCCGCCCCGGAGGAGGAAGGTGGCCGCGGCCTCTACCTCGTCAACCGCATGGCCCAACGCTGGGGCGCCACCCGCTTGGGCGCGGGCAAGGTGGTGTGGTTCGAGCTCCCGATCTAGGGCCGTACGGGGGTACGGGGGTGGGGGTGCCGTCTTGGGTGGGGTTGCCGTGGGGGGTGAACGCCCGCGGCACCCTCTTGCGTCGGCTCAGCGTCACGGCGGACCGTAAGGGGGAGCCGTCTTGCGTCGGCTCAGCGTGGCGGCGGACCGTAGGGGGGAGCCGTCTTGCGTCGGCTCAGCGTCACGGCGAACCGTGCGTGGGAGCCGTCTTTCCCATGCTCACCGCGATCCCCTTTTTTTGCCGCCCTCTCGCCTCCGGCGGCTTAGATCCGGTGTCGACGCTCCTCTTCGACGGTCGCTCGTTCCTCGCTCCCTGCTCATCGTCGCTTTCGACACCGGCGCCGCCTTCGGCTCGCTGGCTACCGGCGAACCCCACCTGTGCAGCGGTGCCGCAGGGGCGCAGCCCCTCGCGCGAACGCACCCCGGTGACTCGGCCACCAGCGTGACCAAGGGTCACCGTCTTGTGGCTCAGCGTGCCGACAGGCATATTCGGTGGGAAGGTGGGGAGCAGCGAGGTCATACGACTCCCGAGCGTGAGGACACTCTCGATGAGCACCCCGTACACCACCAACAACGCCGGTATCCCGGTCGAGAGCGACGAGCACTCGCTGACCGTGGGGGCCGACGGGCCGATCCTGCTGCAGGATCACTACCTGATCGAGAAGATGGCCCAGTTCAACCGGGAGCGGGTCCCCGAGCGGGTGGTGCACGCCAAGGGCAGCGGGGCGTACGGCCGGTTCGAAGTGACCAACGACGTCAGCCAGTTCACCCGCGCGGACCTGTTCCAGCCGGGCAAGCGCACGCAGATGCTGGCGCGGTTCTCGACGGTCGCGGGTGAGCAGGGCAGCCCGGACACGTGGCGGGACCCGCGCGGCTTCGCGCTGAAGTTCTACACCGAGCACGGCAATTACGACCTGGTCGGCAACAACACCCCGGTGTTCTTCGTGCGCGACACGATCAAGTTCCAGGACTTCATCAGGTCGCAGAAGCGCCGCCCGGACAACGGGCTGCGCGACAACGACATGCAGTGGGACTTCTGGACGCTCTCGCCGGAGTCCGCGCACCAGGTGACGTGGCTGATGGGCGACCGCGGCATCCCCAAGTCGTACCGGCACATGAACGGCTACGGCTCGCACACGTACATGTGGGTCAACGGCGGCGGCACGAAGTTCTGGGTGAAGTACCACTTCAAGACCGACCAGGGCATCGACTTCCTCACCCAGGCGGACGCCGACACCCTCGCGGGCCAGAACGCCGACTACCACCGGCAGGACCTGTGGGAGGCCATCGACCGCGGCGACCACCCGTCGTGGACGCTGTATGTGCAGGTCATGCCGTTCGAGGACGCGGCGGACTACCGCTTCAACCCGTTCGACCTGACGAAGGTGTGGCCGCACGGCGACTACCCGCTGATCGAGGTCGGCCGGATGACGCTGGACCACAACCCCGAGGACTACTTCGTCCACATCGAGCAGGCGGCGTTCGAGCCCTCGAACATGGTGCCGGGCATCGGCCCGTCCCCGGACAAGATGCTGCTCGGCCGCCTGTTCTCGTACCCGGACACGCACCGGTACCGGATCGGCCCCAACTACGCCCAGCTCCCGCCGAACCGCCCGCACTCGCCGGTCAACTCCTATGCCAAGGACGGCCCGATGCGGTACGAGCCGTCGAACGCGGGGGCGCCGTACGCGCCCAACTCGTACGGCGGACCGGCCGCTTCGCCGCAGGCGTACGGGGAGGTCACCGGCTGGCGGGCGGCGGGCGAGATGGTGCGCGAGGCGTACGCGCTGCACGCGGAGGACGACGACTTCGGGCAGGCGGGCACGATGGTGCGCGAGGTGCTGGACGACGCGGCGCGCGCCCGGCTGGTGTCGAACGTGGCGGGCCACCTCAGCGACGGGGTGAGCGCGCCGGTGCTGGAGCGGGCGCTGACGTACTGGCGCAATGTCGACCAGTCGCTGGGCGACCGGATCGCCGGTGAGGTCAAGACCGGCTGACGCCCACCGAAGCGCAGCCCCGAGGCACGTGATCATGTCCCGTGCCCCGGGGCTGCATCGCGTCCGGGGGCGGGTCCGGTGCGGGTCCGGTGCGGGTTCGAGGCTTTGCCAAGGTTTGGGTTTCCCGAAAATGTGATATCTCTTTGATAGACACTTTTTCGGAGGAACGGGGACCCGCCATGTCGGACCAGAAACCACAGCTCGCCGTCGACGCACCGGACATGCCCGCGCCGCGGGTGCAGGAGCGACGGGCGGTGGGCATGCCCGGTCTGCCCTTTCTGCTGCTCGCGCTGGTGGTGGTGGCCGGTGGTGTGGCGCTGATCGCCGCGGGGGCGGTGCACGCCAAGGACCACCCCGGCGCCCTCGCGACCACGCTGATCGTCGCGGGCGCGGTGGTCGTCCTCTGCGCGTTCATCACCCTGTTCGGCCTCACCCAGGTCGCGCCGGGCTCGGCGCGGGTGTGCCAGCTCTTCGGGCGCTACCAGGGCACCATCCGGCAGGACGGCCTGCGCTGGGTGAACCCCTTCACCAGCCGCCGCAAGATCTCCACCCGGCTGCGCAACCACGAGACCTCGACGCTGAAGGTCAACGACGCGTACGGCAACCCGATCGAACTGGCCGCGGTCGTGGTCTGGCAGGTCAGGGACACCGCGCAGGCGACGTTCGAGGTCGACAACTACGTCCAGTTCGTGAGCATCCAGACCGACACCGCCGTCCGGCACATCGCGACCAACTACCCGTACGACGCCCACGACGGCCAGTCGATCTCGCTGCGCGGCAACTCCGAGGACATCACCGAGCGGCTGTCCGCCGAGATCGCCGCCCGCGTCGAGTCGGCCGGTGTGAAGATCATCGAATCCCGCTTCACACACCTCGCCTACGCGCCCGAGATCGCCTCCGCGATGCTTCAGCGGCAGCAGGCCGGGGCCATCGTGGCCGCCCGGCAGACGATCGTGGACGGCGCGGTCGGCATGGTCGAGTCGGCGCTGTCCCGGATCGCCGAGCAGGGGATCGTCGAACTGGACGAGGAGCGCAAGGCGTCCATGGTCAGCAATCTGCTGGTCGTGCTCTGCGGTGACCGCGCCGCGCAGCCGGTCCTGAACACGGGCACCCTCTACCAGTGACCTCCTCCGCGCCCGACGACGGGCCCGACGGGGCGGGCGGCGGGGAGACCGCCGCCCGCCCCGTACGCAAGCAGGTGCTGCTGCGGCTCGACCCCGCCGTTCACGACGCCCTCGCGTCCTGGGCGGCGGCGGAGCTGCGCAGCACCAACGCGCAGATCGAGTTCCTGCTGCGCCGCGCCCTCGCCGAGGCGGGCCGCCTGCCCAGCGCGACCCGCCCCCTCCCCCGCCGCGGCCGGCCCCCGAAGCCGTCGGCCGGTACGTAGGCCCCGCCCGCCACCGGCCCCCTCCCGACACCACCGCACGGCGGCGGAAGGCAGCGCTCCGGTGCGTATACATGGTGTGTATACCCGTGGTGTACAGTGCTCCGCATGTCAATTGGGCACACCCTGCTCGGACTCCTGGAGTCCGGCCCGCGCCACGGCTACGACCTCAAGCGCGCATTCGACGAACGGTTCGGACACGACCGCCCGCTGGCCTATGGGCAGGTCTACTCGACGATGGCCAGGCTGCTGAAGAACGGCCTGGTCGAGGTGGACGGCATAGAGCCGGGCGGCGGCCCCGAGCGCAAGCGGTACGCGATCACCGAAGCGGGGATCACGGACGTCGAGACGTGGCTGACGCAGCCGGAGAAGCCGGAGCCGTACCTCCAGACCACGCTGTACACGAAGGTCGTGCTGGCGCTGCTGACCGGCCGCCCGGCCGCCGACCTGCTCGACACCCAGCGCGCCGAGCACCTGCGGCTGATGCGCGACCTCACCCGGCGCAAGTCGGCGGGCGACCTGGCGGACCAGCTCATCTGCGACCACGCCCTGTTCCATCTGGAGGCGGATCTGCGGTGGCTGGAGCTGACCGCCGCCCGTCTCGACCAGCTCGCCGCGGAGGTGGCCAAATGAACGCGTCGACCGAGCCCCGACCCGAGCCGCTGCTGGTGGCCGCGGGACTGCGCAAGGCGTACGGCCCGACCCCGGCGCTGGACGGCGCCGACTTCAGCATCAGGCCCGGCGAGGTCGTCGCGGTCATGGGCCCCTCGGGGTCGGGCAAGTCGACCCTGCTGCACTGCCTGGCCGGCATCGTGAAGGCCGACTCCGGCCAGGTGCGCTACCGGGGACGCGACCTGTCGGCCATGTCGGACGGCGAGCGCAGCGCGCTGCGCCGCGCCGACTTCGGCTTCGTCTTCCAGTTCGGCCAGCTCGTACCCGAGCTGACCTGCCTGGAGAACGTGGCGATGCCGATGCGGCTCGGCGGCGCCAAGCGCAGGCCGGCCGAGCAGCAGGCGGCGCAGTGGCTGGAGCGCCTGGAGGTCGCCGACATCGCCGACAAGCGGCCCGGCGAGGTCTCCGGCGGCCAGGGCCAGCGCGTCGCGGTGGCGCGCGCGCTGGTCGGCGGCCCGCGGGTCGTCTTCGCCGACGAGCCGACCGGCGCGCTGGACTCGCTCAACGGCGAGCGGGTGATGCGGCTGCTGACCGACGCCGCGCACGACACCCGCGCCGCCGTCGTCCTGGTCACCCACGAAGCGCGGGTGGCCGCCTACTCCGACCGGGAGATCGTCGTGCGGGACGGGAAGTCGCGCGACATGGAGCGGGTGTCATGAACAGCCGCGAACCTCACGGCACCGGGGCACCGGACCAGCCGGCCGGCGTGCGGACCTGGGCGCGCGACCTCGCGCTCGGCGCGCGTTTCGCGGCGGGCGGCGGACGCGAGGGCTGGACCCGTACGGTGCTGACCGCCGTCGGCGTCGGGCTCGGCGTGGCGCTGCTGCTGCTCGCCGCCGCCGTACCGGCCATGCTGGACACGCGGGAGCAGAAGCGGGTGGCCCGCGACACCTCCTCCGCCACGTTCATCGCCAAGCCGTCCGACCGCTCGCTCCTGGTGGCCGACGTCAGGACCGTCTACCGGGACTCGCAGATCGGCGGCTCGCTGCTCCAGGCCGAGGGGGCCAAGGCGCCCTCGCCGCCCGGCGTCGCCCATCTGCCGGGCGCCGGGGAGATGGTGGTCTCCCCCGCGCTGCGCAAGCTGCTGAACTCCACGCCGCTGCTGCGCGAGCGCATCCCGTACAAGATCACCGGCACCGTCGGGGAAGCCGGGCTGATGGGCCCGAGCGAGCTGCTGTACTACGCGGGCAGCGATCAGCTCACCGCCCGTGACGAGAACTACGGGCACGGCAACGCCACGCGGGTCACCTCGTACGGCTACCACGCCCCGTCCGAGGCGATGAGCCCGGTGCTGACGCTGCTGCTGGTCGTCATGCTGGTGGTGCTGCTGCTGCCGGTCGCGGTCTTCGTCGGCGCGGCGGTACGGCTGGGCGGCGAGCGGCGGGACCGGCGGCTGGCGGCGATGCGGCTGGTCGGCGCGGACATCCGGATGACCCGCAGAATCGCCGCGGGGGAAGCCCTGTTGGGGTCGCTGTTCGGGCTGGTGCTGGGCGCGGTGTTCTTCTTCACCGGTCGGCAGCTGGCCTCGCACTTCACGATCCACGACATCAGCGCCTTCCCCGCCGACATGACGCCGAACGCGGCGCTCACCACGCTGATCGTGCTGGCGGTCCCGGTGGCGGCCGTCGCCGTGACCCTGGTCAGCCTGCGCGGCACGGCGATCGAACCGCTCGGCGTGGTCCGCCAGGGGCTCGGCCGGCGCCGCACCCTGTGGTGGCGGCTGCTGGTGCCGCTGGTCGGCATCGGCCTGCTGGTCCCGCTGTTCGGTTCGGTCAACGGCAGCGACGCGCATGTGAACGAGTACCAGACCGCGGCGGGCGCGGTGCTGCTGCTGTTCGGTGTCACCACGGTGCTGCCCTGGGTCGTGGAGGCCGTCGTCGGACGGCTGCGCGGCGGGCCGGTCGCCTGGCAACTGGCCACCCGCAGGCTCCAGTTGAACAGCAACGGATCGGCGCGGATGGTCAGCGGCGTCACGGTCGCGGTCGCCGGGGCCATCGCGCTCCAGATGCTCTTCGCGGGCGTCAACGACACCTTCGTGCACTCCACGGGCGCCGACACGTCCCGTATCCAGGCCACCGTCAGCGCGCCGACCGCCGACGCGCGGCAGGCGGTCGACTACACCGCGAAGGTCCGGGCGACGCCCGGCGTGGCGCGGGCGTACGGCTTCATCGACACGCGGGCCACGCAGCCGGACGCCAGCAAGCTCGGCCCCGACGCCGAGACCGCCTACATCCCGCTGCTGGTCGCCGACTGCGACACGCTGCGGCAGATGGCCGACATCGGCTCCTGCGGGGCGGGCAGCGTCTACATCGTGCCCAACAACGAGCAGTGGGGCGCGTCGTCCAACGCGGACCTGGCCAAGTACGCCAAGCCCGGCAAGCGCCTCGACCTCAACACCGGCGCCCTGCCGTACACCGGCGCTCCGCGGCTGTGGACGGTCCCGTCCGACGCCCGTTCGGTCACGGCGCGGACCGACCCGCGCGGTCAGACCAACTGGGGCGTCCTGCTGACCCCCGAGGCCGTCGACCAGTCGAAGCTGGCCGATCCCACGGCCGTCGTCATGGTCAACCTCGACGCGGGCAAGCGGGACGCGGTGGAGTACCTGCGCAACACCGGGGCCGCGCTCGGCCCGACGGTCACCGTCTCGGCCGTGAGCGACAGCACCACGCAGACGCAGTACGGCCAGTTGCGGCGCGGCCTGTTCGTGGGCGCGGCCATCACCATGGCGCTGATCGGCGCCAGCCTGCTGGTCACGATGCTGGAGCAGCTCCGCGACCGCAAGAAGCTGCTCGCCGTCCTGGTCGCCTTCGGCACCCGGCGCACCGCCCTGGCCTGGTCGGTGCTGTGGCAGACGGCCATTCCGATGGCGCTCGGCCTGGTCCTCGCCTGTGTCGGCGGGCTCGGGCTCGGTGCCGCGCTCCTGGCGATGGTCGGCCGTACGTTCCACGTCGACTGGGCGATCGTCGCCCAGATGTCGGCGATCGGCGCGTCCGTAGTCCTGGCCGTCACCCTCCTCAGCCTGCCGCCGCTGTGGCGGCTGATGCGGCCGGACGGTCTGCGGACCGAATAGGCCGAAGGGCGAAGGCCGAACGACGCGACCGCCCCCGCGTCCGGAGGGGGGACGCGGGGGCGGTCGGAGGCGGGGGGCGGTCGCGGGGGCGCTGTTAGGCGGACGCGCCCTCGTGAGTGTGGTCGTCCTCGTGGGAGGGGTCCCGGTCGTCCGGGCCGGGACCGTTCGGGCCGGGGCCCTCAGGACCGGAACCCTCGGGACCGGAATCCTCAGGGCCGGGGCCCTCAGGACCGGAGCCCCCGGGGCCGGGGCCGTCCGGTGTCGGGCCGCCCGAGGCCGGGGCCTCCGGGTCCGCCGGGGGCTGACGGGTGGTGACCGGGGCGATCTCGTAGGCCGTCGCGCCGTGCGGACCGGCTGCGGCTGCCGCCCGCTCCTTGGTGTGGGCCCTGAGGTAGCCGACCACCGTGTTGCCGACCGCGACCAGCGGCACGGCGACGACGGCGCCGCCGATGCCCGCGATCATCGAACCGGCGGCGACGGACAGGACGACGGCCAGCGGGTGGACGCGGACGGCGCGGCCGAGGATGAAGGGCTGGAGGATGTGCCCCTCGATCTGCTGGACGGCGAGCACGACGACCAGCACCATCAGCGCGGTGAACGGCCCCTGGGTGACCAGGGCCACGACGACCGCGATGAAGCCGGAGGCGACGGCGCCGACCAGCGGCACGAAGGACGACAGGAAGATGACCACGGCCAGCGGCACGGCCATCGGCACGCCGAGGAAGAAGATGCCGACGCCGATGAAGATGGCGTCGATGAGGGCGACTATCACCGTGCCGCGCACGTACAGGGTGAGGGTGCGCCAGGCGCGCGGACCGGCGCCGGCCAGCCCGTCCCTGGCCGCGTCGGGGAACAGCTTGAGGAACCAGTTCCAGATGTTCGGCCCGTCGTAGAGCAGGAACAGCGTGCTGAACATCGCCAGCAGTATGCCGGTGAGCAGTTCGACGATGACGGTGACGCCCTGGAGCCCGGCGTCGGTCAGCGCCTTGGTGTTGGAGCCGATCGCTTCCTGGAGGTTCTTGGCGACCTGGTTGATCTGGTCGTCGGTGACGTGGAAGGGGCTGTTGAGCAGCCACTTCTTCACCTCGTTGACGCCGTCCTGGAGGCTGGTCGACAGATTGCTGATGTTGTCCATCACCTGCCAGACCACGAACCAGCCGACCAGGCCCATGATGACGAAGCCGCCGACGAAGACCATGGCCGTCGCCACCCCGCGCGGCACACCGCGCCGCTTGAGGCGGGCGACGAACGGCTGGAGCAGCGCGGTGATCAGCAGGCCGGCGGTGAAGGCCAGCACCACGAGCTGTACGGCGCCGATCACCCGCATCAGCACCCAGACGGTGCCCGCGAGCACCAGCAGCCGCCAGCCGACCTCGGCGCCGACGCGCATGCTCCACGGCACGGCCGACACCGGATCGGGCTGCGGCGCGCGCGGCGCGGGCACGACGACGACGGGCGGGGGCGCGACGGCCCCGCCTCCCGCACCGGCGGCCTTCGCCGTACGCTTCCCGCCGCCCGGTTCGGAGGCCGCGTCGGGCGTGTCGGCCTCCCGGTCCGTACCGGCGGAGGGGTCGGTGGCGGGAGCGGCGTCCGAGGAGTCGCGGCGCGGGTCCTCGATCGCGGCGCCGACGCCGCGGCTCGCGTTCACCGCCGCCTGGCGTTCGTCGATCCGTCCGGCGATATTGGCCAGCCCGGAGGCCAGTACGGCGCTCCAGTGGCGCTTGTCCGGCATTGCTCTCCCCTGACCCCGTCGACCATCTGTGGAACTGCTGAGAATGACGATGTTATTCGCGAGGAGGGTTGCCTCCCACATCCTCCCCGCGCCTACCCCGTTCCGGGACACGCACAAGCCCCCGGCCCTGAGGGCTCGGGGGCTTGCGGAGAGATACCGCGCACTGCCGCCTGACGGCTGGGCGCCGTCGGCTCAGTAGTAGTTGTGACTCTGCCAGAACGACCAGGCGCCGCAAGGGCTGCCGTACCGGCTGTTCATGTAGTTGAGGCCCCACTTTATCTGCGTGGCCGGATTGGTCCGCCAGTCCGAGGCGACCGAGGCCATCTTCGAACCGGGGTTGGACTGAACCAGGCCGTACGCCCCGGAGGAGGGGTTGGTCGCCGTGTAGTTCCAGCCGCTCTCGCGGGAGACGATGTTGGAGAAGCACGCGAACTGGTCGCCGCCGACGATGGTCTGCGCCATCGCCTTGACCTGCGCCACCGTGTACGAGGCCGTGACGGGGAACGTGGCACGTGAGTCGCCACCGCCCCGGCTGGCGGCCTCTTCGAGCTTGCGCTGCTTCTCCTTGGCAGCCGCCTCGTCCGCCGCCTTCTTCTTGGCGGCGGCGTCCTTGGCCGCCTGGACGCGGGCGGTCTGCTCAGCGGACTGCCGGGCCGTGGCATCGGCGGCGTCCGACTGCGCCTGCACCTGCTCGGTCAGCGAAGCCTGCTGAATCTGCTGTCCAGCGGGAATGTCCGCAAGGAGGGTCGTCGTGCCGGCTGCTTCGACAGGCTCGGAAGAGCCCTGGTCGGCGCCCGACGCGACGCCTACGACGGCGCCCACAGTGGTGACCGCAGTGGCCGAAGCCACCGCGAGTCCCCGGACCGAGATCCGGCTCACACGGTTTCCTTCCAGCATCGCCCGATGGGTGACCTCACGGACGAAATCGTGCCCCTGGCACGGTCCCCTTCCTGCCGGTCCGCCAATACGGGCCGGTCGGTCACGGGGGCACTGGCCCGGTGCGAACTCCCGGAGGAGTCCCGCGTGGTGCTCGGGCGGCTCATGGCGGTCGATGTGGATTTGTGTGGAGCTGCTCTTCCCACACCCCTGAGGGTGTAGGAGTGCCATAAGCGGGGCCTGACAGCCTCACACCCTGCCGTACGCGGACGCCGCGCGGCAATTTCCGGTTGAGTGGCAAAGCTCACACGCTGCGGAGGAGGGTAAATCCGAGCGGCGGACCCCGTAAAACGCTAGGCTGCTGCGCCCTTCACGCCGGGCGCAGCAGCCTCAACTCACGCTATCACTCAGTAAATCCGGACACTTCAGGCCCCCCGCCATTCGGGGGCCGTGCCCCGGTCAGGCCCCGCCGTCCTCCAGCATCTCGGTGACGAGAGCGGCGATCGGCGACCGCTCGGAGCGGTTGAGGGTGATGTGGGCGAACAGCGGATGGCCCTTCAGCTTCTCCACCACCGCCACGACACCGTCGTAACGGCCCACCCGGAGGTTGTCGCGCTGCGCCACGTCGTGGGTGAGGACCACCCGCGATCCGGCGCCGATCCGCGACAGGACGGTCAGCAGGACGTTCCGCTCCAGCGACTGGGCCTCGTCGACGATCACGAAGGCGTCGTGCAGCGAACGGCCCCTGATGTGGGTCAGCGGCAGCACTTCCAGCATGCCGCGCGCCACGACCTCCTCGATGACCTCCTTGGACGTCACGGCCGACAGCGTGTCGAAGACGGCCTGAGCCCAGGGGCTCATCTTCTCCGCCTCGCTGCCGGGCAGGTAGCCCAGCTCCTGGCCGCCGACCGCGTACAGCGGCCGGAAGACCATCACCTTGCGGTGCTGACGGCGCTCCAGGACGGCTTCGAGGCCCGCGCACAGGGCCAGCGCGGACTTGCCGGTACCCGCGCGCCCGCCCATCGACACGATGCCGACGTCGGGGTCGAGCAGCAGATCGAGCGCGATCCGCTGTTCCGCGCTGCGGCCGTGGATGCCGAACGCCTCGCGGTCGCCGCGCACCAGCCGCACCCGGCCGTCCTCGGTGACCCGGCCCAGCGCCTTGCCGCGCTCGGACTGGAGCACCAGGCCGGTGTGCACCGGCAGCTCGGCCGCTTCGGGCAGCGCGATGGACTCCTCCGCGAAGAGGGTGTCCACCTCGTCCGCCCCGACCAGCAGTTCCTCCATTCCCGTCCAGCCCGAGGTGATCGCCAGCTCGGCCCGGTACTCCTCGGCCAGCAGGCCGACGGAGGACGCCTTCACCCGCAGCGGCAGATCCTTGGAGACGACGGTGACGTCGTACCCCTCGGCCTGCAGATTGCGGGCGACCGCCAGAATGCGCGAGTCGTTGTCACCGAGCCGGAATCCGGCGGGGAGCACCCCGGGATCCGAGTGGTTAAGCTCGACACGCAGCGTGCCACCGACGTCACCGATCGGAATCGGTGCGTCCAGACGGCCGTAGCGGATCCGGAACTCATCCAGCAGCCGCAACGCCTGGCGGGCGAAGTAGCCGAGTTCCGGGTGGTGGCGCTTGGCTTCCAACTCCGTCACCACGACGACCGGCAGCACAACCTCGTGCTCGTCGAAGCGGGCGATGGCATTGGGGTCTGCGAGCAGCACGCTGGTGTCGAGTACGTACGTGCGCCGGTCGTTGTCACGGCGATTCTTGCTGGTCACCACGTGTGGACGAACCCCCTCGGGAGAGGTCGAACTGCGGTACCGGCAACCATGGGCCGGATGCCGGTCTCCCAGTGATATGCCCTGGAAAACCGTCGCCCATGCGAATGCATATGACAGTCATCCGACGGTCATCGCCCGGTCACCGACCGCTCACCGGCCATTACGCGGGAGAAACCGGCCTCCGCACGCCGTCGTCGAGCCCTCGCGGCACCGGATTCAGGCCGCCCCCACGCCCCCCGTACGGCCCACACCGCGCCCCGCGCGGCAGGGGCTCCACGGGGTCTTCCGTACCGGCGCGCCGGTACGGAGTCGTCAGGTGCCGTAGCGCCGGTGCCTGGCCGCGTAGTCGCGCAGCGCCCGCAGGAAGTCCACCTTGCGGAAGGCGGGCCAGAAGACCTCGCAGAAGTAGTACTCCGAGTGGGCGCTCTGCCAGAGCATGAAGCCGGACAGCCGCTGCTCCCCCGAGGTGCGGATCACCAGATCCGGGTCGGGCTGGCCGCGCGTGTAGAGGTGCTCCGAGATGTGCTCGACGTCCAGGATCTCGGCCAGGTCCTCAATGGTGGTGCCGCGCCCCGCGTGCTCGTGCAGCAGCGACCGTACGGCGTCGGCGATCTCCTGCCGGCCGCCGTAGCCCACCGCCACGTTCACCAGCAGGCCGCCGAGCGCGTGCGTCTCCTGCTCGGCCTCCTTGAGCACCGACTGGGTGTGCGCGGGCAGCAGGTCCATGGTGCCCACGTGGTGCACGCGCCAGCGGCCGGTCGCGGCCAGTTCGCGCACCGCGTCCTCGATGATGCCCAGCAGCGGCACCAACTGGTCGGCGGGGCGGTCCAGATTGTCGGTGGACAGCAGCCACAGCGTGACCACCTCGACACCGGTCTCCTCGCACCAGCCGAGCATTTCGGAGATCTTGTCGGCCCCGGCCCTGTGCCCCTGCTCGGGACTGCCGCCGGACGCCTTGGCCCAGCGCCGGTTGCCGTCCAGGATCACGCCGATGTGCTTGGGGCCCTGCGCCACGTCCAGCCGGCGTTCCACCCTGCGGGAGTACAGCCCGTACACCAGGTCGCGCAGATTCATCGCACACCAGCCCCTCCTGGGCCTGTCGCCCGGCGGCCACACTACTGCGCACAAGGGCTCGCGGACGAACCGGGGAGGCGGGGCCGACACCCCCGCGTGATAAGCAGAGACCGTGAATATTCGTTCCCTTTACCGCGCCTCCGACGAGCGCTACGACTCGATGGAGTACCGCAGGACCGGCCGCAGCGGCCTCAAGCTCCCCGCCGTCTCCCTGGGTCTGTGGCACAACTTCGGCGACGACCGCACCCTGGACTCCCAGCGCGCCATCCTGCGCCGCGCGTTCGACCTCGGCGTCACGCACTTCGACCTCGCCAACAACTACGGCCCGCCGTACGGCGCCGCCGAGGCCAACTTCGGCACCCTCTTCGCCCAGGACTTCCGGCCCTACCGCGACGAACTGGTCATCTCCACCAAGGCGGGCTACGACATGTGGCCGGGACCGTACGGGGAATGGGGCTCGCGCAAGTACCTGCTGTCCTCCCTCGACCAGTCCCTGTCCCGCATGGGCCTCGACTACGTCGACATCTTCTACTCCCACCGCTTCGACCCCGACACGCCCCTCGAAGAGACGATGGGCGCGCTGGCGACCGCCGTCCAGCAGGGCAAGGCGCTCTACGTCGGCATCTCCTCGTACGGTCCCGACCGTACGCGCGAGGCCGCGCGCATCCTGCGCGAGCTGGGGGTGCCCGCGCTGATCCACCAGCCCTCGTACTCCATGATCAACCGGTGGATCGAGGACGAGGGTCTGCTGGACGTCCTGGAGGAGGAGGGCATGGGCTGCATCGGCTTCGTGCCGCTCGCCCAGGGGCTGCTGACCGACCGTTACCTCGGCGGCATCCCCGAGGGGTCGCGGGCCGCCCAGGGTAAGTCCCTCAACCCCGGCCTCGTCAACGACGAGACCATCGGCCGGCTGCGCGCCCTCAACGACATCGCCGCCGCGCGCGGCCAGTCGCTCGCCCAGCTCGCCCTGTCCTGGGTCCTGCGCGACCCCCGCGTCACCTCCGCCCTCATCGGCGCCTCCTCCGTCGCCCAGCTCGAGGCCAACGTCGCCGCCGTCGGCGCCGCCCCCCTCACCGCCGAGGAGCTCTCCTCCATCGACGCGCACGCGGTGGAGCCGGAGGGGGTCAACCTCTGGTCGGTCAGCAGCGAGGCCTAGCCTGCGGCTCGCTTCCGTTTAAAGGGGGTGCCCCCTTTCGCCCCTCACCGGGCGGAGGGGGGCACCCCCTTTCTTTCGGGGCTCGGGCCCCGGGCCCGCGGCTGCGCCGGGCGGTACGCCGCGTTTTTCAGGGGCGCGGGGAACTGCGCGGCCGGCCACGGCGATGGCTGCGGGTCACCACCGGGCCCGGAGGGGCAGTTCGGTGGTCTCCCGACCATTGGGCCGGTGGGGGCTGAGCGCGCAGTTCCCCGCGCCCCTGGGGGGGCATCGTCTTGCGGAGGGCGGGCGGACAGGGGGGCGGGGGTCTGAGGGGGGCTCAGGGGGTGAGCAGGAGGGCGGTGAGGGTGCCGAGGAGCATGAAGGGCCCGAACGGCAGTGGGGTCTTGCGGGTGGCGCGCCGAGTGGCGATAAGGGCGAGGCCGATGACGGCGCCGAGGGCGAAGCCGAGAAACGTGCCGGTGAAGACGGTGGGCCAGCCGTACCAGCCGAGGGCGAGGCCGAGGGTGGGGGCGAGTTTGACGTCGCCGAAGCCCATGCCGGCGGGGTTGACGAGGAAGAGGAGCAGGTAGACGAAGCCGACGGCGAGGGCGCCGAACAGGGCGCGCGGCCAGGAGCCCCGGTGATCGGGGAGCAGGGCGGCGAGACCGAGCAGCGCGGCGGTGCCGAAGAAGGCGGGGAAGGTGAGGACGTCCGGGAGCCGGAAGACCTTGAGGTCGACGCGGCCGAGGACGAGGCCGAGCGGCACCAGCAGGAGCCAGACGACGAGTTCGGGGTGGGCGCCCACCCTGGCGGCCAGTCCGGCGCAGGCGAGCGCGCACACGAGGGCGAGGACGACGGCGGGCCCGTAGGAGCCGTAGGAGCCGCGCTCGGCGCAGCGCGGGCAGCGCGCCGGTCCGAGCCAGCCGCGTATGCCCTCGGGCAGCGGGTGACCCTCGGGGCAGTGCGCCGCCCACGGCTCACCTGAGGGGACGGCCAACCGGTAGGCGGCGCGCGGCAGCGACAGGCCGCTGACGATTCCCCACACGGCGGCGGCCACGATCGGATAGACATGCACCGGGCCGACCGTACACGGCCGCCGCGGACCCGTAACGGGGCCCGTACCGCGTCACCTGCCGCCTGATCGAGCACCCCGGGGAGTGGCCATGCGCCGACGTTGGCGAGACGGTGACGGCACGCTGCGGACGCCCGACGCCGAGGTGCCGCTGCGGGTCGCCGCGTCGTACCGGGCGCGGACCCGCGGGCTGCTCGGCCTGGACGGGATCGAGGGCGCCCTGCTGCTGACCCCGGCCTCCAGCGTGCACACCGTACGGATGCGGTTTCCGATCGACGTCGCCTATCTGGACCGCCGGCTGCGCGTCCTGGCCGTGCGTACGATGCCGCCCGGCCGCGTCGGCCGCCCCCGGCTGCTGGCCCGGCACGTCCTGGAGGCGGAGGCGGGCGCGCTGGCGCGGTGGGGGGTGCGCAAGGGGGTGCGGCTGGAGGCGGACGTGGGAGGCGGGCCGGACAGGCCCTAGCGGTTCGGGTCGGTGGCGAATTCGATGCTGTTGATGATCCGGCGCAGCAGCATCGGGTCGGCCGCGCCGTCGGCCGTCCAGGCGCGGACGGTGACCGGGTGGCCCTCGTAGTCGTGCAGGCGGACCTCGACGCGCGCGGCGGGGCGGCCGTCGGGGGCGGCCTGGACATAGCTGAGGACCTGGCCGGGCTGGCCGTCGAAGTCCAGCGACTCCTTGCGGGCGGTGGCGAGGGCGGTGGCCGTCGCCTTGTCGGGGGGACCGCCTGCGCCCGGATTGGCGCTGACGGCGACCTCGGCGTCCGTACGGCCGTCAGGGCCGCGCAGCACCGCCCCGCCGCGCACGTCCTGCCAGGTCTTGGGGACCGCGACCGCCAGCGGGTCCGCCCGCAGATAGCGCCAGCCGTCCGGGGCTCCGGCGCCGACCGAGCAGGCGGAGAGGGTGGCCAGGACCAGGCAGGTCAGGGCGGCGCCGGTGAGCGAATACCGGCGGCTTTTCGCCGTTTTGTTCCGCATGCGGGCAATCTACGATGCGGCGGCCCGCATCTCCTTGATAGGCATGCGGAATGCCCGCGACCTCTTCCGCCCGTTCCACCCACGAGATCGGCCGCCTCCGCGACCTGCCCACCGACGACTCGCTGTGCCGCTGGGCGGCGCAGGACCTGAGCGCGGGCCGGGCCTTCGTCCGCGGCGCGGCGGTCGCGGTGGCGGCGCCGAACCTGTCGCTGCTCGACCGGCTCGCGGTCACCGGCCCCGCGGACGACGCCGTCCCGCTCGTACGCGAGGTGCTGCGCGAGGTCGGCCCGAGCTATCGGCCGCTCGGCGACCGGGAGTTGATCGACACGGTCGTGCGCGCGGTGCCCTCGCTGCGGCCGGTGGCCGGTTTCGGCTGGATGGACCGTACGGGGCCGCCGGTCGGGCCGGTCCCCTCGGGAGACGGTTCCGCCCGGTGGCTTCCGGACAGCGCCGCCCCGGAGGTGGGCGCCCTGCTGGACACCGCCTTCCCCGCCTCGTACGCCTACCCCGGCCGCCCCGGCGCGCGGGACCGGTGGGCCGGGGCCCGCGTGGACGGGCGCCTGGCCGCGGTCGCCGCGCTCACCTGGTGCGCGCCGACGGTCGGGTACGTGGCGGGGGTCGCGACCGCCGCGGCGGCGCGCGGCCGGGGGCTGGCCCGCGAGGTCTGCGCGCTCGTCGTCGCGGAGGCGCTGGCCGTTCACGGCACCGCCGCCCTGATCGTCGACGACTCCAACGCCCCGGCGCTGCGGCTCTACCGCGGCCTGGGGCTGGCCTACCGGCCGCTGCGGGCGGCGGGGGTGGAGAAGACGGGCTGAGGGTGGCGTTCGCGGGGGCCCTGCGGGGGCGGCCTATGGGGGGCACGCGGGTGCGGGGCGGCGCCGGGCGCGGGACAGGCACGAAAGCGCGTGCGGTGCCAGGTGCGGCGCGGGTGCGGTGCGGGCGCGGGCGCGGGAAAAGAAAAACGGGCCGGTTCGCAGGGGGGGGGAGAGCGAACCGGCCCGAGGGGGGGAGTTACACCGTACCGCGTCAGAGCGACCGCTCAGCTCGTTACGCGGCAGGTGGCGTGAAAGTGATCTCGACGCGGCGATTCTGACTGCGTCCGGTTTCGGACGAATTGTCGGCAATCGGGTAGTCCTCGCCGTACCCACGGACCTGAAACGTGTGGGACGGGTCACCGGCGCTGCCCATTTCCGTTGCCAGGACTTGGTAAACGGCGTCGGCGCGTTGCTTCGAGAGCACCATGCCGTGCTCGGAGCTGCCGAGATTGTCCGTGAACCCGAACACCCGGATGGGTGACGTCACATGGCGTGCGGTGATGTCGTCCGCGATGGCCTGGATCCGCGAGGTCGCCGTGGGCGACAGCACGGCGCTGTCCTTCTTGAACAGCACCTCCGACTGGAGCGCGTAGGTGACCGTCGAGTTCGACGTCTCCTGCCGCTGCTCCGGCTGGCTCGCCTTCGTCGACGACTCGTCCGTCACGGACACGATGTCCAGCACCTTCGCCGGCGCCAGCGTCGAGCCCTCCGGCAGCCTGAGTCCTGGCGACGTCGGGTCGATCCGCACGGGGGCCGTCGGCGTGCTGTCACCGGCCGTGGGCGGCGGATTCGTGTCGGCCACGGCCGCGGTCCCCCCGGCCACCGTCCCGGCGGCCAGCACGAGCACGATCACCACGCCCGACAGGGGGGCCCGCTGCCCTCCGGCGCGGGATGCCGCCCCGGGCGGCGACGCGTTGCGCTTCATCGTCCTCACCCCTCCGAGAGCGTGATCTTCGCGGGCGGCATCGTCGGCAGCTCGAACGACACTTGGGTGGTGGCTTCCGGCGGGGCGGGGAACTGGGCGAAGAACGGGCGGGATTCCTTGGGCTGGATGCTGACGAGACCCATCGTGCACAGGCAGCGGCCGTCGGTGTCCCGCAGCACGTAGTAGCGCTTCTTGCCCGCCTCGTCGACAAGGACGGCGCCGGCCACGGAAGCGCCGGAGTGGGACAGCGCGGTCTCCGACCCCACCCACAGGTTGGCGGTGAACCCGGAAGTGCCGTTGTTGGTGACGACACCCTCCACGGTCACGAATCCACCGGAGTCCCGGGTCGCCGAGTTGATGGTCACCACCATGTCCTTCTCGCCCTTGATCTGGGCCAGAACCTCGGTGGGAGTCGCGGAAGGCGTGTCATCGCCGCCTCCGCTGCTGCCGCTTGTCTTCGGCGCGCCGGCAGACGTGGACGGCTTGTCACCGCCCTTGTCGCCACCGCCGCCTCCGCCACCGCATCCGGCCAGCGTGATGGCGGCACCGGCGGCGAACGCCACCGCAATCGTCGCCCTGCGCCCGTATCGCATCGTTCCCCGTTCCCTCATCGCTCGGCCGCCGTCACTTGCTCAAGTGGACGGTGTAGAAGGTTGACAGGTCCAGCACGAAGCCGCCCGCCGTCGGATCGACCGTCACATGGTCGCCGTTGCAGATGAATCCGATCGCGTTGCCGTCCTTGTCGCCAAGTCCGCAGCGCGGTTCGACCACCGCGGTGGCGGTGGCCTTGGCGTGCTTGGTCTCGGTGCCGTCGATCACGGAGGTGCCGACCGTGCCCAACGTCGTGACCGAGACGGTGTATCCCTGGAGCCCCGATGCCCGGCCGCAGCCGTCCGGGGCGTCCACGGCGGCGTTGTTCTCTCCGGCGTAGGCCGAAGCGGCGGCACACGCCTCCGCGTCGTGCTGACCCAAATTCTGCAGAAGCAGACCGAGTTGGACCAGGTCACCGGACCGCAGTGCGCTCAGGAAGGCGTCGTGAGCCGCGTCGCGATCCGCACGGGCGGCGGCGAGAGCCGCCGAATCCGCCGCTGTCTGTGCGGAGTTGCGGACGACAGCGGCCTGACCCACCGCGAAGAACGCGAAGCCGAGGAAGAACAGCGCGGCCATGGCGACGATGTAGATCCCCAGCGTCTGACCACGGTCGTCACCGAGGACGCCTACTTGCCGTTGCCGCTGACGATCTTGTCGATCATGCCGGTGATCCCGTTCTTGACGGCGTTTCCGATGTCCGTCGTCCCCGCCAGCACTCCGATGATCACCGCGATCACCACCGCGATCCCGAGATACTCGAACGACGTCTGACCCCTGTCGGCCGACCCGTCCGCCGACCGGTCGGCGATCCGGGCCGCGAGTCTGTCCGTGCGGTCGCGCAGCCAGATCTCGGTGTCCGTGTAGCGCCGGACTACCCACCTGTTCATCATCGTTCGCCCCATTCTTCGTCACCTGACGGATGCGTGCGACGGCCGCGTTCCACCTGTCGGGGTAGGTGTCCACGGCGCACCGCCTCTCGCTGGTCGTGTTGCCGTCCGCAGCGGATCGGTTCTGATTGCAGGTGCAAATATGGTTGCGAATGCAAAGGTACACCCGAACCTCGGACATCCGCAGCCCGTTCTGCGCCAATTGGCGCTTACAGCATGCCGGTTGATCACGCTGTGTGGCCAGCGGATCACGGTAATCGCCAGGTCATCAACCGCTCATCTCCGGTCATCGGCCGCCATCTCCGCTCATCGTCACCGGTCACGCCCCCGCCGCGTCCGGCGGCCACGACCGTCATCCGCCCGGTCGTCCGCGCCGGCGCCCACTCCGACACCCGCGCCGGCACCCGCGCCGGCACCCGACCCGGCGTACGAACCGTCACCCGCCCCGTCATCCGCCGCTGCCGAAGGTGTCGGCGAACTGGATGTGGGAGCCCATGATCGTGCCGGTGATCAGCAGGATCATGGTCGCCGGGACGAGGATGGTGGTGATGACGCCGGTGGCGCGCGGGACCATGCGGGCGGCGCGGCGGCGGGCGTTCTGGGCCTCGGTGCGGCGCATGTCGTTGGCGATCTGGAGGAGGGTGCGGGCGATCGGGGCGCCCAGTTCCTCGCCCTGCTGGAGGGCGGTGACGAACTGGCCGACCTGGTCGCTGCGGTTGCGCCTGCGGAGCTGGTCGAAGGCGTCGCGGCGGCTGACGCCGACGTCCATCTGACGCAGGGCGACCCGGATCTCGTCCGACCAGGGGCCCTGGTACACGGCGTTGACACGCTCCAGGGCCTGGCGGAAGCCGAGGCCAGCGCTGACGACGACGGCGAGGACGTCGAGGAAGTCGGGGAGGGTGCGTTCGATGTCGTCGCGGCGGCGGCGGACGGCCAGCCAGATGCCGAGGTCGGCCCACCACCAGGCGTACGCGGCGAGCAACAGGGCCAGGATCCAGTGCCCTTGGACGAGCAGCAGCAGGGCCGCGAAGCCGCCGAGGCCGCCGTAGACGGCGCGGCGGGCGGCGTAGCGCTCCACGGTGAGGCCGTGCGGGTGGCCCGCGTGGTCGATCCGGGCGCGCATTTTCGCGATCCGGGCCGGGCCCATCATCCGCATCACCATCGGCGCCCAGCGGATGCCGATCCGGTCGATGGCGTTGCCGGTACGGGTCGTCCGGGTCCTGCCGACTTCCAGCGCGAGGGCCAGGTCGTCGGGGAGCTTCACGTCGGCGCGCAGGAGTGCGACGGCGTGGACGACGCCGACGACGCCCGCGGCGACGACCGCCGCCAGGACGAGGCCGATCAGGAGCATCGGGAATTCCCTCCGGTCACCGGCCGGTTGCCGCGTGAGGTGTGCACGGTCGCGGTCATACGTCGATCCTCGACATCCGGCGGATCAGCGCGAAGCCGACCACGTACAGGCCCAGCGCGACCAGGACGCAGATCCGGCCGACGGTGGAGCCGGTCATGGCGCTGAGCGAGCCCGGCATGATCTGGTTGAGGAGCAGCAGGGAGCCGATGCCGATGACCGGGACCGCGTAGGCGGTGACGGTGACCTGGGACATCTGGGTGCGGATCTCGCGCCGGGTCTCCTTGCGCTCCTCCAGGGTGACCGTGAGGTTGCGCAGCGACTCGACGACGGAGCCGCCCGCGCGGCTGGAGAGCACCAGCGTGGAGACCAGCACGACCAACTCGCGGCTGGGCAGCCGCTGTTGCAGCTCGGCCAGCGCGTCCTCGATGGAGTGGCCCACCGCCATCGCGTCCGCGACCTGCTTCAGCTCCTCGCCCGCGGGCGCGTCCAGCTCCTCCGCCGCCATGGAGACGGCGGTGCGCAGGGCGAGCCCGGCCTGGGTGGCGTTGGCCAGGACGCGTGCGAGCTCGGGGAGTTGGGCGATGAAGCGCTCGGTACGGACGCGGCGGCGCCACTCCAGGAAGCTGTACGCGGACCAGCCCGCGATGAGTGCGGCGATCGGCCCGAAGAAGGGGGCGAGGACCGCCGCGGCGAGCACCCACGCGACGAGGACGACGCCGATCGCGGCCGCGGTGAACTGACCTGGCGTCAAGTTGGTCCCGGTGGCGGCCAGTCGGCCCGCGAGGCGCTGGCCCCAGGCGTAGCGGCGTACGCGGCGGTCGAGTCCGGCGAAGGCCGATTCGCGGGTGCCGCCGCCGAAGTCGCCGGCGAGCCGGTCGACGAGCGCGGCCCGGTCGGCCCTGCCGCCGCGCCAGGCGTGGCCGCCCCACACGGCCAGTGCGAGGGCGAGCACGCTGACGCCGAGGACGAGCAGCGGGTACGGTCCCGAGGCGAATCCGGGGCTCGCTGCCAGGTGTGGGAGACCGCTGCCGGGCGGGGCCGCGACCGCCGTCAACTCTTGCGGAACGGCGCTCACTTCGCCTCCCTGCTGTCGAGTTCGAGTTCGCTCGCGCCGATGCCGAAGGCGGCGGGTACGTGTTCGCCGGACAGGTAGAGCCGCTCGGCGATCTCGCGCGGGACGGGCCGGTGTTCGTACCAGCCGCGGACGATGCGGTCGACGCCGAGCGGTTCCGCGCGGAAGCGGGTGGCGGAGGTGAGCCGGAAGACGTCACGGCCGCGGGAGGACAGGACGGCGATCTCGCCGATCCTGCGGGTGCCGTCGATGTGGCGGTTGAGCTGGACGAGGACGTCCACGGCGCTGTTGATCTGGTCGCGCAGCGCCTCGAAGGGGATCTTGACCTCGCTCATCGACGCGAGCGTCTGGAGCCTGAGCACCGCGTCCTCGGCGGAGTTGGCGTGCACGGTGGCCAGTGAGCCGTCGTGTCCTGTGGACATCGCCTGGAGCATGTCGAGGGTCTCGCCGCCGCGGACCTCACCGACGATGATCCGGTCGGGGCGCATCCGCAGGGAGTTGCGTACGAGGTCGCGAATCGTGATCCGGCCCTCGCCCTCGACGTTGGGCGGGCGCGACTCCAGCCGGATCACATGCTCCTGCTGGAGCTGGAGTTCGGCCGCGTCCTCGACCGTGATGATCCGCTCGCCGTCGGGGATCAGCCCGGACAGCGCGTTGAGCAGCGTGGTCTTGCCCGAGCCCGTACCGCCGCTGACGATGATGTTGCACTTCGCGCGCACGAACGACGAGAGCAGCAACAGCATGTGCTCGTCCAGCGTCCCGAGGCCGATCAGCTCCTGGAGCGTGTACGCGCGCGGGAAGCGGCGGATGGTGAGCGTGGGTCCGGTCAGCGACAGCGGCGGGATGATGACGTTGACGCGCTCGCCCGACGGCAGCCGGGCGTCGACCATCGGATTCGACTCGTCCACACGGCGGTTGACGGTGGAGACGATCCGCTCGATGGTCTGGAGGAGCTGTTCCGCCGACGAGAAGCGGGCGGCGACCGCCTCGACCCGGCCGCCGCGCTCGACGTAGATCTTGTCGGGGCCGTTGACCATGATCTCGGTGACGGTGGGGTCTTCGAGCAGCGGTTCCAGGATGCCGAGGCCGAGCGCCTCGTCCACCACGCGGCGGATCAGCGCGGCGCGTTCCGCCGTGGACAGCACCGGGCCCTCGCGGCTGATGATGTGGCCGAGCACCCGTTCCAGCCGGGCCCTGCGCTCGCCCGGCGCGAGCGCCGACATCTCCGCGAGGTCGATCTCCTGGAGCAGTTTCGCGCGGTAGACGGCCACCATGTGGCCTTCCTGCGTCTGCGGGGTCGCCTCTTCGACGGCGAGGCGGGCACGGAGGCTCATCGTGTCGTGTCCTCCTTCGGCATGGTGGCGGAGCGCTTCACGGGGTCGAAGAAGCTGACGCCCGGCAGGACGGACGGGACCTTCACCGTGGCCTGCGCGGTCACGGTCGTCGCGTCGGACGTCGTGAACCGGATCGTCGCGGTCAGCCAGTCGCTCACCGCCGCCTGGCCGGCCTGCTGGCCGGCCGCCTCTCCCCCGTTCGGGCCCGCCTGCGCGGCGGTCCTGGCCGCCGTACGGGCCGCTGTGCCGGCCTGTTCGCCGCAGTACGCGACGAGGCCGAGTTGGATGCCCGCGAGGGCGATCAGGAGCAGGAACGGGAGCATTCCGAGGTATTCGAGCGATGCCACTCCCCGGTCCCGGGCGGACCCGCGGTGCCTCTCGGGGGCGCCGCCCCCGAACCCGCGCCGGGAGGGCCCCGAAGGGGCGCGGGGAACCGTGCGCTCGGCGGAGGTACGGGCTGCGGGAGCCCGGCGGCGGGAGCGCTTCATCGCTTGGCCGTTTCGTCCAGCGTCTTCGCGTGGCCCGAGATGGGGACGAAGTCGCCGATGCCGGGGATGAGGAGGGGCATTTTGAGGGTGACGGTCGCCGAGACGGTGCCGTCCGCGCGGCTGACCGAGGTGTCGCCTGGCCCCCACGCGCTGGGAAGGTCGCTGCTCGCGGCGGCGGAGGCGTCGGAACCCACCGCCGCGGCCCGGGCCGCCTGATCGGCGGCGTTGCCCGCGAGCGTGAAGGTGTAACCGGCCAGCACCGCCTGCCAGATGAGCAGCAGGGTGATGAGGATGATCGGCGTCATGCCGAGGGTTTCGAGGGTGACCTGGCCCCGGTCGCCGCGTTCGGACCGCTCGCGGCGCTGCTTCTTCCCGCGTGCGGCGGGCAGCGTCGCGCCGCTGACCAGCCCCAACTCCCCTGCCAGTGCCCAGATTCCGGCCTTGACGGTGGAGCGGGCGTCGAGGTCCTGGAGGCGGCCGGCGTCGATGACGGCCTGGAGTTCGCGGAATCCGGCGGGGATGACGGAGGTCGCCATGCGGGTGCCGGTGATGCGGCCGATCAGCGACGGCTGGATCTCGGTGCCGCGGGTGTGGCGGTTGACGACGGCGGTGGTGTCCTGGGGCTTGCGGATCTGGAGCCGGTCCCACATGCGGACCATGCGCTTGGCTGCGCGCACGGCGATGACGTCGGGCGTGAGCACGAGGACGGCGGCGTCGGCGACCTCGACGGCGACGGCGTTGGCGCTGGTCATCTGGGTGCCGCAGTCCACGACGACGACTTCGTAGCGCTGCCGGAGCGCGGCGAGGACGAGGCGGGCCGAGCGGTCGGTGACGTCCTCGCCGCGTTCGCCGTCGGCGGGGGCGAGCAGCAGGGCGGGGCCGGACTCGTGGACGTACATGGCGTCGTGCAGGACCCGGGAGGAGACGTCCGCGATGTCGGCGAGGTCGGCGATGGAGCGGCGGAACTGGACGTCGAGGTAGGAGGCGATGTCACCGCCCTGGAGGTCGAGGTCGACCAGGGCGGTGGAGCGGCCCGACGCGTGGGCGGCGAGGGCGAGTTGGACGGCGGTGACGGTGGTACCGACGCCGCCCTTGGCCCCGGCGACGGCGATGAGGGTGCCGCCGGCGACGGCGGGCAGGGCGCGCTGCGGGCCGAGGTGTCTGCGGACGCCGGCCGACCAGGTGGCGGCGGCTTCGACGCGGGCGCCCAACTCGTCGTAGGAGAGCGGGAATCCGACGACGCCTCGGGCGCCGGAGTCCATGGCGGCGGCGAGCACGGCGGGGCTGGGGTCGGCGGTGAGCAGGACGACGCCGATGGCGGGGAAGCGCAGGGCGACGTCGCGGATGAGGTCGAGTGCGGGCATCGGTCCGATGCCCTCCTGCACGATGACGACCTCGGGCAGTTCGTCGATCCCGGCCTCGGCGGCGCGCGTGAGGGTTTCGAGCAGCGCCGTGGAGTCGCCGAGCGCGGGTGCCGGTTCCGCGCCGGGCAGTTGGCCGAGCAGGCCGAGCAGGGCGCGCGCGGCGTCGGGGTCGGCGGTTCCGGCGAGGATGCGTACGGTCACGGCTTGCCTCCGGTGCCGCCGTCGCCGCTCAGGGTGTACGTGCGGTCGGTCTGCGAGGGTGCGGAGCTGTCACCTGGGGCGACGAGGGCGAGGCGTACGTGTTCCGCGAACGACTCGGCGTAGGCGACGCGTTGGGCGTCCCCGGCGTTGAGCGCGAAGGTGATCGGCACGCCTTCGGTGGACAGCCGCTGGGCGTTCTCGCTCTTGTCGAAGGCCTTGATCTCGCCGACGTCGATGACCTGCGCGCCGGACACGATGATCTTCGAGACGTCGGGGTCGGTGTCCTTGCGGCCCTGGAAGGTGGCGAAGATGTTGACCCGGGCGCCGGGGGTGATCTTGCCCGCCACGCCGGTCTCGGCGTCGATCATGATGGCGATCTCCATCTGTCCGGCCTGGAGTTCGGGCCGGGCGGCGACCATGTCGGACTGGAGCAGCGAGCCCTTGCGCAGCGGCACGGCGGCGATCTTTCCCTGGAGCTGGCCGAGATCGCGTACGGCGGTGTCCGGCAGCCAGCGCTTCGGTATCCGGATCCGGTGCACCTGGGACGCGGTCAGCGCCTGGTACGCCGGTACGTCGGCGCTGAGTTCGTACGCGGTGACCTTCGGTCCGACCTGTGACCGCGCGTCGCTGACGACGGCGAGCACTCCCGCGAAGGCGGCCACCGCGCAGATCACGGAGATCACGAGGAGGACGACACCACGACGCTGACGTGAGTTCATGTGCGGGCGGACCTATCGCTTGTGGGGTTCGAGTTGGGGGCGGCGCGGTGTCTCGACCTCGCGCCCCGGCCGGGCGGCGGCGTGCTTCGCCGGAGCCGTACGATCCCCCAGCCGTGTGGCGCAGAACAAGCACTGGTCACCGATGACTTCGAGCCCGCACCAGGTGCAGGTGTCGCGCCGTACCGAGGTGACGAGTTGGTAGAGCATGCCCACATCGGCGATGTAGGCGGTGAATTCGACCAGCCGGGACGTGCCCCACCAGCGTGGGGAGTCGGTCGGCAGCGGTACTTCGCGCAGGTGCTGGGCGCGCCAGCCGCTGGCGAGCGGTCCGGTGACCCAGGCGGGGTCGACGCCCTTGCCCGCGACGGCGAGCTGTGTCTGGTAGCCGGGTCCTGGCGGTACGGTGCCCGGTTCGGCCTCGGCCAGGTACGGCTCGGGGTGCGCGACGACGGCGAAGTGCCGTCCCGGCACGAGGGACTTGACGTGGGCGCCGACGCCGACCGGGACGCGGTCGAGCTTGGCGACAGAGCCGAGCAGCGCGCCGGAGTGCAGGTAGTACGTGAGCAGCCGGGCGCCGCCCGCGAGGACGCCGGGGCCGAGGTCGGTGCCGGAGAGCTGGCGCAGTTGCTCGGCGAGCAGGGCGATGGCCAGCGGGGGCAGCGGGCTGGGGACGATCGCTATCCGGTCGGCTTCGAGGGCGGACCGCACGGTGTGCATCCGGCGCCTGGCGGGGTCGGCCGGTTCGGCCGGTGCCAGGGCGATGAGGTGCCCGTACGTGTCGAGCGCGGTCGTGGTGCGCGTCAACTGCTCTTCCAGCGAGAGCGAGAGATCGTCAGAGGTGACGGTGATGACGCTCGGCATGCGGAACCTCCCCTCCTGCGCCCGGTGGTGGCCGGTACCTGGCGATTCGCGGTCGTCAGCTTATCGATGTGTAGCGGCTTGGGTGCGGAAAGTTGCGGATCGGAAGTGGTGAACGACAGGTGTCCGGCGGAGGTCTTGACAACCGAATTGGTCTGGACCAACTTTCTCCCTGTCATCTGTTTTCTGCATGCGCTTCACATTGCTCCGCACGTCGGCACTTCAGGTCACCCGTTCACGTCCGTACGTCATGTCATGCGCCACCGCACTCCCACTACCCCCCAACTCCTTGCCCCCAGGAGGCAGTCGTGGAACGTGCATCGCACGCGAATCAAGCGAGCCATGCCCAGCACAGATCAAAGCTCGTCCGCTCGACGTTCTTCCGCCGAGGTATCGCGGGGCTGAGCGCCGCCGCGGTGATCGGCACCGGTGTCGCGCTCGTCGACATGGGCAGCGCCAGCGCCGCGACCACCAACCTCGCCGCCAACCCCGGCTTCGAGAGCGGCCTTTCCGGCTGGACCTGCACCGCGGGCAGCGGCAGCACCGTCTCCAGCCCGGTGCACTCCGGCTCCGCCGCCCTCAAGGCCACCCCGACCAGCAGCGACACCGGCCAGTGTTCCCAGGTCGTCAGCGTGCAGCCCAACTCCCAGTACACGCTCAGCGGTTGGGTGCAGGGCTCGTACGTCTACCTGGGCGCGACCGGCACCGGCGGCACCGACCCGTCCACCTGGACGCCGTCGGCCTCCTCGTACCAGCAGCTCAGCGTCAGCTTCACCACCGGCGCGAACACCAAGTCCGTGACGATCTACACCCACGGCTGGTACGCGCAGCCCGCGTACTTCGCGGACGACATCTCGCTGTCGGGCCCCGGCGGTACGGGCACGACCCCGCCGACCACCCCGCCGACGACGCCTCCCACGACGCCTCCCACCACTCCCCCCACGACACCTCCCACCACCCCGCCCACGACGCCTCCCACCACGCCGCCGACCAGCCCGCCCACCAGCAGCATCCCCAAGCACGCGGTCACCGGCTACTGGCAGAACTTCAACAACGGCGCCACCGTGCAGACCATCGCGCAGGTGCAGAGCCAGTACGACATCATCGCCGTCGCCTTCGCGGACGCGACGACCACGCCCGGCGCGGTCTCGTTCACCCTCGACCCGGCGCTGAACTACAGCACCGCGCAGTTCAAGGCGGACATCGCCGCCAAGCAGGCCGCGGGCAAGAAGGTGATCATCTCCGTCGGCGGTCAGAACGGCACCATCTCGGTCCGTGACTCCGCCTCGGCCACCAACTTCGCCAACAGCGTCTACACGCTGATGCAGACGTACGGCTTCAACGGCGTCGACATCGACCTCGAGAACGGCATCGACACCACCTACATGCCGCAGGCGCTGCGCGCGCTGAGCGCCAAGGCGGGCTCGTCGCTCATCATCACGATGGCGCCGCAGACCATCGACATGCTCTCGGCGGGCAGTGACTACCTGGCCACCGCGCTGAAGATCAAGGACATCCTGACCGTCGTCAACACCCAGTACTACAACAGCGGTTCGATGAACGGCTGCGACGGCGGCGTCTACAGCCAGGGCACGGTGGACTTCATCACGACCCTGGCCTGCACCGCCATCCAGGCCGGGCTCTCCCCGTCCCAGGTCGGCATCGGCACCCCGGCGTCCACCAGCGCCGCGGGCTCCGGTTACGTCAGCCCGACCGTCGTCAACAACGCGCTCGACTGCCTCGCCAAGGGCACCGGGTGCGGGACCTTCCACCCGTCCACCACCTGGCCCACCATCCGCGGGGCCATGACCTGGTCCACCAACTGGGACGCCTCGGCGGGCAACGCCTGGTCCAACAGCGTCGGAGCCCACGTGCACGGCATGCCGTAACACGGAGTCCGCTCCAAGGGGGCGCCCCCCGCCGCCTCCCCCCTCCCGCAAGAAAGGCCCCCCCCCCCCCCCCCCCCCCCCCCCCCCCCCCCCCCCCCCCCCCCCCCCGACGCGTTCCCCGCGCCCCGAAAGCTCTCCTCCCGCGCGGGAGGAGCCGTCACCCCAGGACGGCCAGGGCGTCGATTTCGATCAGCAGGCCGGCGGGGAGGCCGACGTAGATGGTGGTGCGGGCGGCGGGGGGCTCGACGAGGGAGGCGAAGAACTCATTGTAGATGGCGTTGAGTTCGGCGAAGTGGTCCGTGTCCGTGAGGTAGACGCGGATCATGATGACGTCTTCCCAGGTGGCACCGCCCGCTTCGAGGACGGCCTGGACGTTGGCGAGGGTCTGGAGGGTCTGCTCGCGCAGGCCGGGGCCCGCGGGCGTCGGGGGCTGGCCCTCGACGGCCGGGAGGAAGCCGACCTGGCCGGCCACCTGGAGGAGATTCCCCTTGCGGACGCCGTGCGAGAACTTGGCGGGCGGCGCCGTGTGGGTGGCCGGGACGATCGCGGTCTTCTGGCCGTTGCTCATGCGGAGTTGTCCTTCACTGAATCTGGTGCGGGTACAGACGCGGATACGGATGCGGGTACGGGTACGGGTACAGATGCGGATGCGGGCGCGGGCGCGCTTCCCGACAGGTCGCGGCTGACGGCCTCGGCCGTCCGCAGCAACAGCGGGCGCAGGCGCAGCAGTTCGTCGGCGGGGACGACGACATTGGGGGCCGAGAGCGACATGGCGGCGCAGACGCGGCCGTCGGGACCGCGCAGGGGCGCGCCGACGCAGTTGATGGACTCCTCGTGGCCGCCGAGGTCGGTGGCCCAGCCCTGTTCGCGGACGCGGGCCAGTTCGGCGAGGAACGCGGCGGCGTCGGGCGTGGACTTCGCGGTGTAGCGGGGGTACTCCAACTGCTCGGCCACCGAGCGCCGTTCGGGCTCGGGCAGGTCGGCCAGGAGCAGTTTGGCGACGGCCGCGACCGTGATGGCGACCGGGCGGCCGATCCGGGAGTACATCCGTACCGGATAGCGGCTCTCGACCTTGTCGATGTAGACGACCTCGCCCTGCTCGTACACCGCGAGGTGCACGGTGTGGCCGGTGCGTTCGTTGAGCGCGGCGAGGTGGGGGTGGGCGATGCCGCGGATGTCGAGGGTCTCGATGGCCTGCTGGGCGAGGGCGAACAGGCGGGCGCCGAGCCGGTAGCGCTGGTCCTGCTGCCGGTAGACCAGGCCGTGTTCGTGCAGGGTCCGCAGCAGCCGCAGCGCGGTGGACTTGTGGACATCGAGCCGGGTGGCGACCTGTTCGAGCCCCGCCGGGCCCTCGGCCAGCAGCGGCAGGATGCTCAGCGCGCGGTCGACCGTCTGGCTCACCGCGGTCCCTCCTCCGTCGTCGTGGGCGCACGATCTCCGGACGCCGTCCACCCGGCGCCCAGCCGCAGTCTCCCCCATGCCGCGTCGTCCAGGGTGACCAGCGCGTCGGCGCGGGCGCGGCCGGGCGGCGTGCCGAGGTCGCCCGGCTCGGTCAACGCGGCGGCGGCCAGCACATGGCCGTGCCTGACGCGGTCGCGTACGGGCAGGCCGCGCAGGGCCGCCGACAGGTACCCGGCGGCGAAGGCGTCGCCCGCGCCGACGTGCGCGACGACGTCGACCGCGAGGGCGGGGACGTGACGGCGTTCGTCGCCGTCGAAGACGGTCGCGCCCGCCTCGCCCTGCTTGACCACCAGCGTCCGCGGCTCGGGCAGCGCGGCCCGTACCGCGGCCGCGTCCGGCAGCCCCCAGGCGGCCTGCGCCTCGTCCTCGCCGACGAAGACGAGGTCGCAGCCGCGGGCGAGGTCGAGCGTGCGCCGGGGGTCGGCGTCGCGCCACAGCGCCGGGCGGTGGTTGACGTCGAAGGAGACCAGCGGGCGTCCCGGCGCGCGGCGGGTGAGGCCGCGCATCAGCTCCGCGCAGGTCGCGGAGAGCGCGGCGGTGATGCCGGTGAGGTGCAGCACCCGGCCGCTCCACGCGTCGGCGCGGGCGACGAGGTCGGGGGCGAGCGCGGAGGCGGCGGAACCGGCCCGGTAGTAGACGACCTCGGCCCGGTCGGCGGGGGCGTCCGTACCGACGGCGCGCTCGCCCGCCGTACGGAAGTACACGCCGGTGGGGCGGTGCGGGTCGCGCTGTACGGCGCTGACGTCGACCCCGGCCGCGGCGATCGTCTCCACCAGGTGGTCGCCGAAGCCGTCGGCGCCGACGCGGCTGATCCAGCGGGCGCGGTGGCCGGTGCGGGCCAGGGTGCAGGCCACATTGGACTCGGCGCCGCCGATCGCGCGGTGGAAGGCGGGCACGTCGGCGAGGCGGCCGGGGCGGGAGGGGACGAAGGTGACCATGGACTCGCCGAGGCAGACGACGTCGAAGTCGGCGGCGCCGGGGGCGGCGCTCGGGCTCGTCGGTACGGTCACGGCGGTCACTCACTTCTGCGGGCCGCGGCGGGAGCGGCGGTGGCCTGGTGGGCAGGAGCACCGTTGACCAGGCACTCGCGGGGATGTTAGACAGCTTGCATCACTGTATGCAACGGCCGTTGCATATGTTGCAACTCGGGAGGTTCGATGACGGCGGACGTGGGCGGACACGGGGGCGGGGCCGGGGCCGGGGTCGGCACGGGTGCCGGTGCCGGTGCCGGTGCCGAGCGGGTGGCGGCGCTGGCGGCCGGGCTGCGCGAGGAGCGGGTCGACCACCGTTTCAAGGGGCTGCCGCCGGACGCCGAGGGGCTGACCGTCGGCGAGCTGGCCGACCAGCGCCGCGGCCTCTTCGACGGCGGCTTCACCACGCCCGTCCTCGTCCTGTCCCAGGCCGCCCTCGCGCACAACCTCGACCTCCTGGAGCGGTACACCGCCCAACACGGCCTGTCCTTCGCCCCGCACGGCAAGACGTCCATGGCCCCGCAGCTCTTCGCCGACCAACTCGCGCGCGGCGCCTGGGGGATCACCGTCGCCGTACCCCACCAGGCGCGCGTGTGCCGGGCGTTCGGGGTGCCGCGGATCTTCATCGCCAACGAGGTCGTCGACCCGGTGGCGCTGCGCTGGATCGGCGGTCAGCTCGACGCCGACCCCGGCCTCACCGTCGTCACGTACGTCGACTCCGTGCGCGGTGTCGAGCTGATGGACGCGGCGCTGCGGGACGCCGGGACGCGGCGGCGGCTGGACGTCGTCGTCGAGCTCGCGGGCGGCGAGGGCGCCAGGACCGGTGTCAGGACCGAGGACGAGTGCGCGGCCGTCGCGGCGGCCGTCGCCGCGACCGGCACGCTGCGGCTGACCGGCGTCGCCGGGTACGAGGGCGAGGTGCCGGACGCCGACCCCGAGCGGGTACGTGCGTGGCTGCGGCGGCTGGTCGCGCTCGCAGGCGCCCTCGACGCCGACGGGCTCTTCGGGGACGCCGAGCAGATCGTGGTCAGCGCCGGGGGCTCCGCCTGGTTCGACCTCGTCGCGGAGGTCTTCGCGGACGTGCCCGCGATGTCCCGGCCGGTCCTGAAGCTGCTGCGCTCCGGGGCGTACGTCACGCACGACGACGACCACTACCGGCGGCGCACGCCGTTCAACCGGGTCCCGGACGAGGGCGCCCTCGAACCGGCCTTCCGGCTCTGGGCCCAGGTCGTCTCCCGGCCCTCGCCCACCCAGGCATTCCTCAACGCCGGGAAGCGCGACGCGCCGTACGATCTCGGGCTGCCGTCCGTCCAGACGGTTCGCGGCGCCGACGCCGGTCCGCGTCCGGCGCCGGACGGGCTCACCGTCACCGCCCTGTCCGACCAGCACACCTGGCTGGCCGTGCCCGCCTCCGACCCCCTCGCCGTCGGCGACTGGGTCGCCCTCGGCCTCTCCCACCCCTGCACCACCTTCGACAAGTGGCCCCTCATCCCGGTCACCGCCCCCGACGCCACCGTCCCCGCCTACATCCGCACCTTCTTCTAACCCACCCGCCCCCCCATGTCCTCAATCGCCGGACGGGCTGAAAAGGGGGGGTTGGCGCGTCCCGCGCCGGCAGCGGTGCCCGGACCGTCTGGCCCGCGCGGCGCGGGCGGCGCGGCGCAGGCTTCGCCCGCCCACCGGACGGGCTCGGCGGAGGCCGCCGGATGGGCGGGAAGGCGGCTCGGGTCCGGGCGGGACGACCGCCGGGTCCGAACCCTGGGCACGGGCGGCCGGTTGGGCGGGCGCGCCAGAAGCAACAAACAGCCCGTCCGGCGACCGAGGACGAAGCCCGCCGTCGGCCGACCAGCGCGAAGCAACGCACAGCCCGACCCGCGACCGACGACGCAACCCCCGCCAGCCGACCAGCCCGTCCGGCGGTTGAGGGCCAGGCCCGGCGGCGATGGGCGGCAACCGTGACGACATGAAAGGCCCCGCCATGGATCTCGTGTTCCGCGACGCTCGCGTCATCGACGGAACGGGGGCGGCGTCGTATGTGGCGGACGTGGGGCTGGCGGGGGGCCGGGTCGGGGAGATCCGGCGGAAGGACGGGGGGCGGCGGCTCACGGCGAGACGGGTGGTGGACGCGGAG
This sequence comes from Streptomyces sp. NPDC025721, assembly GCF_055558595.1. Lineage (NCBI taxonomy): Bacteria > Bacillati > Actinomycetota > Actinomycetes > Kitasatosporales > Streptomycetaceae > Streptomyces > Streptomyces sp. NPDC025721. Next base: position 108,760 of record NZ_JBVHMF010000019.1, read on the forward strand.
GGTCTGGCGCTGGCGCCGGGGTTCATCGACATGCACGCGCACAGCGACCTGGCGCTGCTGCGGGACCCGTCGCACGAGGCGAAGGCGGCACAGGGCGTGACGCTGGAAGTCCTCGGCCAGGACGGCCTGTCGTACGCGCCGGTCGACGACCGGACGTTGGCGCAGGTGCGGGCCCAGATCGCGGGGTGGAACGGCGACGGCTCGGACGTGGAGTTCGACTGGCGGAGCGTCGGCGAGTACCTGGACCGGCTGGACCGGGGCATCGCGGTCAACGCCGCGTATCTGGTGCCGCAGGGCACGGTCCGGATGCTGGCGCTGGGCTGGGAGGACCGCCCGGCCACGGCGGCGGAGCTGGCACGGATGAAGGAACTGGTCGCCGACGGCCTGGCCCAGGGCGCGGTGGGCCTGTCGTCGGGGCTGACGTACACACCGGGGATGTACGCGTCCGACGCGGAACTGACCGAGCTGTGCCGGGTGGTGGCGGCGTACGACGGCTACTACTGCCCACACCACAGGTCGTACGGGGCGGGCGCGCTGCGGGCGTACGAGGAGATGGTGGCGCTCACCGAACAGGCGGGCTGCGCGCTGCACTTGGCGCACGCCACGATGAACTTCCCGGAGAACGAGGGCCGCGCCCCCGAACTGCTGGCGCTGCTGGACGCGGCCCTGGCCGCAGGCGCGGACATCTCCCTGGACAGCTACCCCTACCTCCCCGGCTCCACAACCCTCGTGGCGATGCTGCCCAGTTGGGCCACCGAGGGCGGCCCCGACGCGACGCTGGCCCGGCTGCGCGACGACGCGACGGCGGCGCGCATCCGCCGGGTGATGGAGGTGGACGGCGCCGACGGCAGCCACGGCGTCCCCGTCGACTGGTCGGTGATCGAGGTCGCCGGGGTGCGCGAGCGCTCGCTGGCCGCCCATGTCGGGCGCAGGATCGCGGACTTCGCGACCGCCCGGCGGCTCCTGCTGGAGGACCGGCTCGCCACCACGATCCTCCAGCACGTCGGCCACGAGGAGAACGTCCGGGCCATCATGCGGCACCGCGTCCACACCGGCGGCTCCGACGGCATCCTGCGCGGCGACAAGCCGCACCCGCGCGCGTACGGCACCTTCCCCGAGTATCTGGGCCGCTACGTCAGGGAGTTGGGGGTGCTGCCCCTTGAGGAGTGCGTGGCCCATCTGACCGGCAGGCCCGCCGCCCGGCTGCGGCTGCCCGATCGCGGCCTGGTCCGCGAGGGCTACCGCGCCGACCTGGTCCTGTTCGACCCGGCCACCGTCGCGGCCGGTTCCACGTACGACCGCCCCCGCACCCTGCCCACCGGTATCCCGTACGTCCTGATCGACGGCCGGTTCGTCATCGAGGACGCCCGTCGGACGGACGTGCTGGCGGGACGCTCGGTGCGGCGGACCGAGGCGCGAGGAACGGCTGGTCGGCGAACGGCCCGGGGGTGAGGGCCCCTGGGGCGAGAGTCCCTGAGGTGAGGGTCTCGGCGATCGCCGGTACGGCGGTCAGGTCGTCGGTGATGACCGCCTCCAACGCCCCGGCGGCGGCCCGGTCGTTGGGCGTGATCCGCCCGGAGTAGAAGATCACCGGACCCGCGTAGCCGCGTGACCTCACACCGCGTACCAGCGCGAAGCCCTTGGCGGGCTCGTCCGCGAAGCCCGCGTGGCAGAGCAGCAGGGCGGGGCGGTGTTCGGCGAAGATCTGGACGAGTTCGGCTTCCGTGTCGGCGGGGAGCACGGCGGAGCTCACCGTCAGCAACTGGGCGATGGCACGGCCTCTGCCCCGCGCGAAGCCCGCCGCCACCGCGAGCGCGAACGTACGCTCCGGCGTCCCGGCCGGGTAGCCGGAACCCTGTTGCGGCGCGTGCCAGGCCGGTGCGTCGGCGCCGTACCCGGCCAGTTCCGGGTCGTCGAGCGCGGGGCTCACCGACTGCGGCCGCTCCAGCGGATCCGGCTCGTACGGCGACCCGTCACCGCGCGGGTAGCCGTAGCCGTACCCCGGCGCGTACCCCTGCACGGGCCCCTGCCCGTACCCCTGCACGGGCCCCGGGTACGGCGGCGTGCCGACCCCCGTATCGCCGTAGTCGACCGACGATCCGCTCGGCTCCGGTGACGCCACCGGGTCCCCGGCCGGTTCCGGCCCGGCCGCGGGCTGCGGCGCGCTCTCCCACGGACCGGCCAGCGGCGGATACGGCGCCGTCTCGCCGTCCTCGGTGCCCTGCCGCAGCCGTCGCAGCACCAGTTCGGACTCGGGCAGCGCCACCAGGTCCTCGACCAGGGAGACGAAGGCGGGGTCGCCCGCCAGGTCGGGGAAGCCGACCGGGAGCTGGGCTTCGAGGTCGGCGAGGACCGTGCCGTGGTCCTCGTGCCCGTGCAGCGGCGGCAGGGAGTGGGCGCGCAGGAAGTCGGCGACCATCGGCCGGTCGGGGTCGGCGAGCGGCGCCGGGGACCACAGGCGGGTGCGGACCCGGCGGTAGGTGCGGAATTCGCGCACCACGTCGGCGTCGTCCCCGGGCCCGGCGGGCGCCGTCATCATGCGGTGGAAGTCGGGATAGAGGTACTGGAGCAGCAGGGTGCGGATGACGGCCTCGGGGCGGATGCCCGCCCAGACCGGGTTGAGGCTCGCCTCCAACAGCAGGCCGTTGAGCAGGCGTTTGACCCGGCGCGGGTTGCGGGCGGCGCGGTAGGCGAGGAGTTCGACCAGGTGCGGGTCCAACAGGTGGTCGATACCTGCCAGTTCGGCGCAGGAGCGGACGTACGCCTGGATCTCCCGGCCGCTGGGGGCGGGGATGCGGTAGCTGGTCTGGAAGATCTTCTCCACGAAGGCGGCCCCGGCGGGCGAGAGATCGGGCAGCAGTCCGCCGGGGCCGATCGCGGCGCGGTCGCAGCCGATGACGAAGGCGAGGCCCGGCACGTCGAGGTAGACCTTCACGGCCTCGCAGACGGCGAGGAAGGTCTGCTCCGAGCAGCGGTCGAGGTCGTCGATGAAGATGACGAGGAGTTTGCCGCCGGGCGCGGAGCCGCGCGTCGCGGTCCACTCGCCGACCATGTCGCGCAGCGCGTCCCGCATGCCGTTGCGGGCGCCCGCGTCGACCGACAGGCGCTTCCACAGCTCGTCGACCATGCCCGCCACGCCGAGCGGCCCGGCGGCGACGACGGTCAGCGCCCGTAACAGGCCCATCAGGGCGCCGCCGGCCCTGATCCGGCGCAGGGCGCGCCGCAGGATGCTGGGGTCGACCTGGTTGAGCACCGATTTGATGAGCCCTTCGAGGGCGTCGCCGCCGGTCGAGGTCCAGGCGTTGTACCAGACGGTGTGCACGTCGGGGAACCGCTGGAGCCGTACGTCGACCAGCCGCATCAGGCTGCTCTTGCCCATCCCCCATCCGGCGTCCACCGCGAGGGTGAAGGGCGTGGCGTCGCGCGAGGCCACCAGCAGTCCGGTGAGCTGCGCCGCCGCCCGGTTGGCGCCGAGCAGGTCGCGCGTCTCGTCGGCCACGGGTTCGTCGTTGAGCAGAGCGAACGCGGGCGGGGTCACCGGCGGGTACGAGGACCCGTACGGGGATGCGTACGGCGTCGCGTAAGGCGTCGCGTACGGCGACATGGGCGGCGGTCCGGCCGCTGGGGAGGACACCGTCCAAGTCTGGCAGCCGCGCCCCCGGGTCCGCCGGTACGTGGCGGAAAACACCGAGCGGTCCGCGTGACGTGGCCGTAAGGTGACCGGCATGCAGGTGATCCAGTCCACGAAGCTCGCCAACGTCTGCTACGACATCCGGGGCCCGGTCCTCGAAGAGGCCATGCGGCTTCAGGCGGCGGGTCACCGCATCCTGGAGCTGAACACCGGGAATCCGGCGCCGTTCGGGTTCGAGTGCCCGCCGGAGATCCTGGAGGACATGCTCAGGTCGCTGGGGACGGCGCACGGGTATGTGAACTCCAAGGGCATCCTCCCGGCGCGCCGCGCGGTGATGCAGCACTACCAGACCAAGGGCATCGACCTGGACGTCGAGGACGTCTACCTCGGCAACGGGGTGTCGGAGCTGATCCAGATGTCGATGCAGGCGCTGCTCGACGACGGTGACGAGGTGCTGGTGCCCGCGCCGGACTACCCGCTGTGGACGGCGTCGGTCTCGCTGTCCGGCGGCACGGCCGTGCACTACCGCTGCGACGAGCAGGCGGAATGGCAGCCGGACCTCGCCGACATCGAGCGGAAGATCACCGACCGCACCAAGGCGATCGTGATCATCAACCCGAACAACCCGACCGGCGCCGTGTACGACGACGAGATGCTGCGCGGCATCGCCGAGATCGCCCGCAGGCACCGGCTGATCGTCTGCGCCGACGAGATCTACGACAAGATCCTGTACGACGACGCGACGCACACCCCCTTCGCCGCCATCGCCCCCGACCTGATGACCCTGACCTTCAACGGTCTGTCGAAGGCGTACCGGGTGGCGGGCTTCCGCAGCGGCTGGCTCGCGGTCTGCGGCCCCAAGGACCACGCGACCAGCTACATCGAGGGTCTGACGATCCTGGCGAACATGCGGCTGTGCGCGAATGTGCCCGCGCAGCACGCCATCGCCACCGCCCTCGGCGGGCGCCAGTCCATCAAGGACCTCGTCCTGCCCGGCGGCCGGCTGACCGAGCAGCGCGACGCGGCGTACGCGGCCCTGACCGCCATCCCCGGCGTCACCTGCGTGAAGCCCAAGGGCGCCCTCTACGCCTTCCCGCGCCTCGACCCCAAGGTGCACAAGATCAAGGACGACCAGCAGATGGTCCTCGACCTCCTGCGGGCCGAGCGCATCCTCGTCGTCCAGGGCACCGGCTTCAACTGGCCCGACCCCGACCACTTCCGCCTCGTCACCCTCCCCGCCAAGGAGGACCTGACGGACGCGGTCACCCGCATCGGCGACTTCCTGGGCGGCTACAGCCAGGTGCCGTAAGAGGTACGGCGTCCGGGAGGGGTACGGCGAAGGAGCGCGGGAGGTCACCGCGAAGGGGCGCGGGCGATCCGCGCCCCCCACGTCAGCCCAGGCGCGCCACCAGGGACTCGTACTCGTCCCACAGCTCGCGCGGGGTGTGGGTGCCGAAGGTTTCGAGGTGGGCGGGGATGAGGGCGGCTTCCTCTTTCCAGACCTCGCGGTCGACGGACAGCAGCAGGTCGAGGTCGTCCTGGGAGATGTCGAGCCCCTCGGTGTCGAGGTCGCCGGGGGCCGGCAGGATGCCGATGGGGGTCTCGACGCCCTTGGCCTCGCCGTTGAGGCGTTCGACGATCCACTTCAGGACCCGGCTGTTCTCGCCGAAGCCCGGCCAGACGAAGCGCCCGGCGGCGTCCTTGCGGAACCAGTTGACGTAGTAGATCTTCGGCAGCTTGGCGGCGTCGTGCGTCTTGCCGAGCGACACCCAGTGGCCGAAGTAGTCGCCCATGTTGTAGCCGCAGAACGGCAGCATCGCGAAGGGGTCGCGGCGCAGTTCGCCGACCTTGCCCTCGGCGGCGGCGGTCTTCTCGCTGGCGACGTTGGCGCCGAGGAAGACGCCGTGCTGCCAGTCGAAGGACTCGGTGACCAGCGGTACGGCCGAGGCGCGGCGTCCGCCGAAGAGGATCGCGGAGATCGGGACGCCGCGCGGGTCCTCCCACTCGGGCGCGATGATCGGGCACTGCGCGGCGGGGACGGTGAAGCGGGCGTTGGGGTGGGCGGCGGGCGTGCCGGACTGCGGCGTCCAGTCCTGGCCCTTCCAGTCCGTGAGGTGCGCGGGCGGCTCCTCGGTCATGCCCTCCCACCACACGTCGCCGTCGTCGGTGAGGGCGACATTGGTGAAGACGGAGTTGCCGTACATCGTCTTCATCGCGTTGGAGTTGGTGTGCTCTCCGGTGCCGGGCGCCACGCCGAAGAAACCGGCCTCGGGGTTGATGGCGTACAGGCGGCCGTCCTCGCCGAAGCGCATCCAGGCGATGTCGTCGCCGATGGTCTCGACGGTCCAGCCGGGGACGGTGGGCTCCAGCATCGCGAGGTTGGTCTTGCCGCAGGCCGAGGGGAACGCGGCGGCGACGTACTTGACGGCCTCGGGTCCCCCCTTGGGCGGGGTGAGCTTGAGGATCAGCATGTGCTCGGCGAGCCAGCCCTCGTCGCGGGCCATGACGGAGGCGATGCGCAGCGCGTAGCACTTCTTGCCGAGCAGGGCGTTGCCGCCGTAGCCGGAGCCGTAGGACCAGATCTCGCGGCTCTCGGGGAAGTGCGAGATGTACTTGGTGCTGTTGCACGGCCACGGCACGTCGGCCTGGCCCTCTTCGAGCGGGGCGCCCAGGGTGTGCACGGCCTTGACGAAGAAGCCGTCGGTGCCCAGTTCGTCCAGCACGGCCTGACCCATCCGGGTCATGGTGCGCATGGAGACGGCGACGTACGCGGAGTCGGTGATCTCCACGCCGATGGCGGACAGCGGTGAGCCGACCGGGCCCATGCAGAAGGGCACGACGTACATCGTGCGGCCCTTCATCGAGCCGCGGAAGACGCCCTTGTCGCCGGTGAAGATCTCCCGCATCTCGGCGGGGGCCTTCCAGTGGTTGGTCGGGCCCGCGTCCGCCTCGTTCTCCGAGCAGATGAAGGTCCGGTCCTCGACCCGCGCCACGTCCGAGGGGTCGGAGGCCGCGTAGTACGAGTTGGGGCGCAGGGTCGGGTCGAGCTTGGTGAAGGTGCCCTTGGCGACGAGTTCTCCGGCCAGGCGGTGGTACTCCGCCTCCGAGCCGTCGCACCACACGATCTCGTCGGGCTGCGTGAGTTCGGCGATCTCGCCGACCCAGCGGGTCAGTTCCTGATGGTTGGTGGGAGCCGCAATACCGCGCGCCACGATCGCTCCGTCCCGCCGGGTCCGCACAGAACCGGCGTCACAAATTGAGGGTTTGGTTCTCGGCCCCTTGGGGGCTGCGGCCCGGACGCGTTCGTGGAGTGCTCATCCGGTACCGACCGCACTCATATGAGTGTGGGCCCCGTCAAATGATTCTGTCCAGGGCGCCGCGAGTGAGCATCACCACTCCGGGAGTGTCCCGCGCCACCTTTGAATCTACTAACAGGTAACTTACGCGACCGTAGGTAGGATTGACGGCATGGCCCTTGGCAACGACACTTCAGAGGTGCTCCCCACCGTCGACGGCGTCGACTTGCCGATCCCCGTGAAACCCAAGCTCAGAGGGTGGTTGCACGCGGGGATGTTCCCCGCCGTGCTCGTCTCGGGAGTCGTGCTCACCGCCTTCGCCCAGAGCACCAGGGGACGGATCGCCTGCGGCGTCTTCACCGTGACCGCGTGCGCGCTGTTCGGCGTGAGCGCGCTCTACCACCGGGGCAACTGGGGCCCTCGGGGCGAAGCGATTTTGCGACGACTTGACCATGCGAACATCTTCCTGATCATCGCGGGCACGTACACGCCGCTGGCGATCCTGCTGCTGCCCGGCGACACCTCGAAGGCGCTGCTGTGGGTCGTCTGGGCGGGCGCGCTCGCCGGAATCGCCTTCCGCGTCTTCTGGGTCGGCGCCCCGCGCTGGCTCTACACCCCGTGCTACATCGCGCTCGGCTGGGTCGCGGTCTTCTTCCTGCCGGACTTCCTGCGGACCGGCGGCGTGGCCGTCATGGTCTGCGTCATCGTCGGCGGCCTGCTCTACAGCGGCGGCGCCGTCGTCTACGGCTTCAAGCGGCCGAATCCGTCACCGCGTTGGTTCGGCTTCCACGAGGTCTTCCACTCCTTCACGCTGGTCGCCTTCATCGTCCACTACGTCGGCATCTCGCTGGTCGCCTACCAGCACACGTAATCCGCCGGGCCGCAGCCGGCCCGCCCCTTCACCCACCCGCGCCCGTCCCCACGGGGGCGGGTTTTTTCGTACGCCCGCACGTCGGCGCGCGTCCGCGGGTGAGTGAGGGCGCGTACGCCGGTGCGTACGCGTACGCCGACACCCATCCGCGGACGCGCCCGCCCGCACGGGTTCCCATGCGGCGATCTGACAGCTACTCTTTTTTAGGAGTCACTTTCATTTGACACAGACCTTCAGGAGCCGTCATGGCAACCTCTTCCTCCCCGGCCCCGCCCCCGGCGGACGCGCAAGCCCCGCCGCAGGCGGACCCGCGGCGCTGGCTGGCACTGCTCGCGATCATCGCCAGCGTCCTCGTCCTCAGCTTCGACACGACGATCCTCAACGTGGCGCTGCCGACGATGTCCGCCCAGATCGGCGCCGACACCGGCGACATGCAGTGGATCGTGGACTCGTACACCGTCGTCTTCGCCGCCGCGATGCTCCCGGCGGGCCTGCTGGGCGACCGGTTCGGACGGCGCCGGATGCTGGTCACGGGCCTCGTCGTGTTCCTGGCCGGATCGATGCTCGGCGTGCTGGCGCACAGCCCGGGACCGGTGATCGCCGCCCGTACGGTGATGGGCGTCGGCGGGGCCTTCATCATGCCGCTGGCGCTGTCGGTGCTGCCGTCGATGTTCAGCGGGCAGGAGCGCTCGCGGGCGGTCGCGATCGTGTCCACCGCGATGGCGCTCGGCATGCCGCTCGGCCCGATCATCGGCGGCACGCTGCTCGAACACTTCTGGTGGGGCTCGGTCTTCCTGATCAACATCCCGCTGGTCGGCCTGAGCGTCGTCGCCTGCATGACGCTGCTGCCCGAGACCCGCGACCCCGCCGCGCCCCGGGTGGACGTCCCCAGCACGGTGTTCGCCGCCGGGGGCCTCGGCGCCCTGGTCTTCGGAATCATCGAGGCGCCCGACCGGGGCTGGGGCGACCCGCTGGTGCTGCTGATGCTGTTCGGCGGGGTCGCGCTAATCACCGGGCTGGTGCTGCGCGAGCGCGGGGTGAGCAGGCCGATGCTCGACCTGACCCTGCTGCGGCAGCGCGGTTTCGTGTGGAACGCGGTCGCCGCCACCCTGGTCACCTTCATCCTCACCGGGCTGCTCTTCGTCCTGCCGTCCTACCTCCAGACCTCCCTGGGCTACGACGCGTTCGGCACCGGTCTGCGGCTGCTGCCGATGATGGGCGGGCTGATGTTCGCCGCCCGCGCGGGCTCCCCGCTGGTCAAGCGGTTCGGCCCGCGGCCGGTGATCGTCGGCGGACTCGCCGTCCTGGCGGGCGCGGCCTTCCTCGGCAGCACCACGCGCGTCGGTGACGGTTACGGCGTCACCGCCCTGTGGCTGTCGATCGCCGGACTCGGCTTCGGCCTCGCCATCGTGCCCGCCATGGACAGCGCGCTCGGCGCGCTCCCCCGCGAGCGCGCGGGCAGCGGCTCGGGACTGCTCCAGACGCTGCGGCAGACCGGCGGCGCGATCGGCGTCGCCATCCTCGGCAGCGTCCTCGCCGCCGGGTACACCGGACGGCTGGACACCGGCGGCCTGTCCTCGGCCGCCGCGCACACCGCCAAGGACTCCGTCGTCGGCGCCCACGCCGTCGCCGCCTCCCTGGGCGACCGCGCGCTGGCCACCGCAGCCGACGCCGCGTACCTGCACGGCATGAGCGTCGTCCTCACCGTCTGCGGTGTCGCGTCCCTGGTGGCCGCCGCGCTGGTGGCGGCCTTCCTGCCGAATCCGCGCACCGGGAAAGCGACGGACGGGGGCGCGGCCGACCGGGGCGCGAAGGGGTCTGGAGACGGGTCCGGACACGGGTCCGGGTCCGGGAGCGACACCGCGCCCGGCATCGTGACCGGCTCCGTGACCGGCTCCGACACCCGCGCCGGGGCATCGCTGCCCGTGGCAGAACGCACCACGGATGCCGGACAATGAGGCCATGTCCCCTCGCTCCAGCGGCATCATCCCGGCGAAGACCGGTCTGCGCGAACGCAAGAAGGCCCAGACCCGCCAGGCCATCCGCGCCGCCGCCTACCGGCTCTTCGCCGAGCAGGGGTACGACGCCACCCCCGTCGACCAGATCGCGGCCGAGGCGGACGTCTCGCCGAGCACCGTCTTCCGGTACTTCCCCACCAAGGAGGACATCGTCCTCACGGACGAGTACGACGCGGGCATGGCCGAGATGCTGCGGTCCCGGCCCGCCGACGAGTCACCGCTGACGGCGCTGGAAATGGTCATGCACGAATCGCTCAGCCTGCTGCTCCAGGACCCCGAGGGCCAGGCCGAGATGGTTCAGCGCGAGGAACTGGTCCGCGACGTCCCCGCCATCCGCTCCCGCTCCCACGAAACCATGTCGGAGACCGGTCGGCTGCTCGGCGGCATCATCGCCGAGCGGTCCGGCCGCTCGGCCGACGACCTCGAGGTACGCGTCTTCACCGCCGCCGTCTTCAGCGTCATCCACGAGACGACGATGTACTGGGTCGAACAGGGCCGCACCGAAGACCTCCTCCCCCTCCTCGACCGCGCCCTCGGCCTGCTGCGCGGTGGCCTGGAGTTCTGACCCCGCGCGCCTCCCCCGGCACCAAGCCCCCAGCCCCCACCCCCCGGTGACCCGGCCACCCCCGATCCGCCCCGCCGGGACGGGCGGAGACCCACGGCAGCGTCGTGGCCTAGCGCGCACCCCCGCAGGGGGGCCGACTAGCTTGGGCGGGGTCCGGTCCACACGTCGGAGCGGAGCTGCGAGCGCAGGGTGCGGGCGTCGGACGTCGGCGCGTCGCAGACGAAGTTGCGGCAGACGTACGCGGCGGCCTGCCCGGCGCGCGTCGGCCGGGCGTGCAGCAGCGGGAATTCCGTACTGCCCTCCTCGCCGACCGCGACCACGGCGCCGGGCGCGGCGCCGAGCAGCGCGGTGAGGTGGAGTTCGTCGGTCAGGGGATCGCCGACCGCGCCGACGACGGCGACCTCGCGCGGCCCGTCGAGCGCGGCCTCGGCGACGGCCAGACCCCAGCCGACGAACCGCGGCGCGCGGGAGGCGAGCGCGCCGACGACACCCAACGCCCTTTCCGCGGCGGTGCGGTGGGCGTCGGAGCCGGTGTGGGCGGCGTACGTGAGCAGCGCACCCGCGGCGGCCGTCCAGCCGGACGGCGTCGCGTTGTCGGTGGGGTCCTGCGGGCGGCGGATCAGGGTCTCGGCGTCGTCGGCGGTGTCGTACAGCCCGCCGTCGTCCGCGGTGAAGTGGACGATGACGGAGTCGAGCAGCAGCCCGGCGAAGTCCAGCCAGACGCCCTCGCCGGTCACCGACGCGAGCGCCAGGAAGCCCTCGGCGACGTCGCCGTAGTCCTCCAGCACACCGTCGTTGGCCCCGGCGACGCCGTCGCGCGAGGTGCGCGAGAGCCGTCCGCGCTCGTCCATGTGGACGCGTACGAGCAGGTCGGCGGCGTCGACCGCGGCCTGTACGAGGTCGGGCCTGTCGAAGTAGGCGCCGGTCTCGGCGAGCGCGGCGATGGCCAGGCCGTTCCAGGCGGCGACCACCTTGTCGTCGCGCCCCGGACGGGGGCGCGACGCGCGGGCGGTGAGCAGCCGTTCGCGTACGGAGGCGACCCGGTCGGCGTCCACCACGCCGTTGCCCTGCGGAAGTTGGAGTACGGAGGCGCCCTCCTCGAAGGTGCCCTCCTCGGTGACGCCGAAGTAGCCCGCCGCGAACTCCCCGTCGGCCGCGCCCAGTACCTCGGTGAGCTGCGCGGGCGTCCACGCGTAGTAGGCGCCCTCGGCGTGCTTGCCGGTGCCGTCGTCGCTGTCGGCGTCCAGCGCGGACGCGAACCCGCCCTCGTCCGTGGCCAGTTCGGCGATCATGAAGTCCGCGGTCTCCAGCGCGACGCGGCGCGCGAAGTCGGAGCCGGTGGCCCGCCACAGGTGCGCGTACACGCGGGTGAGCAGCGCGTTGTCGTAAAGCATTTTCTCGAAGTGCGGGACGGTCCAGGTGCGGTCGACCGCGTACCGGGCGAAGCCGCCGCCGAGTTGGTCGTAGATCCCGCCGCGCGCCATCGCCTCGCAGGTGTCGCGGGCCATCTGCAACGCGCCCTCGGCGCCGGTCCGCGCGTGGTGCCGCAGCAGGAACTCCAGCGCCATGGACGGCGGGAACTTCGGCGCCCCGCCGAACCCGCCGCGCCGCGCGTCGTATTCACGGGTCAGCCCGAGCAGCGCCGCCGACAGTTCGCCTTCACCCGGATGGACGGCCGCGCCATACGCGTCGGCCCGCTCGGCCAGGTCCCGGACGATCCGCGTCGCGACATCCGCGACCTCCTCGCGCCGGTCCCGCCACGCGGCGACGACGCCCTCCAGCACGTCCCGGAAGCCGGGCATCCCCTGCCGCGCGGCCGGCGGGAAGTACGTACCGAAGTAGAACGGCTCGCCCTCCGGCGTCAGAAACACCGTCATCGGCCAGCCGCCCTGACCGGTGGCCGCCTGCACAGCCTCCATGTACACGGCGTCGACGTCCGGCCGCTCCTCGCGGTCCACCTTCACCGACACGAAGTGCTCATTGAGATACGCGGCCGTCACCTCGTCCTCGAAGGACTCGTGCGCCATCACATGGCACCAGTGACACGCGCTGTACCCCACGCTCAGCAGCACCGGCACACCGCGCTTGCGCGCCTCCGCGAACGCCTCCGCCCCCCACGGCCACCAGTCCACGGGATTCGCGGCGTGCTGGAGAAGATAGGGCGAGGTCGCGTCAGCCAACCGGTTCACGCGGCCTAGCCTCTCACAAAGCAAGGCACGCGAGACGATCGCGCGCGGCGGCGGGAGGCTGTCGTTCGGGCTTCTCGACGCACCGGGCGGGAGCGGGAGCGGGACCGGTGGGGACGGGGTCCGGCGGGGGGCGGGGCGGTCAAGGGGCCGGGGGTGGGGCGATCTCCTGGAGGAGGGTCTCGACCAGGGACTTGATCTCGTCGCGGATCGGTCGCACGGCTTCGACGCCCTGGCCGGCCGGGTCGTCGAGCTTCCAGTCGAGGTAGCGCTTGCCGGGGAAGACCGGGCAGGTGTCGCCGCAGCCCATCGTGACGCACACGTCGGACTCGCGTACCGCGTCCACGGTGAGGATCTTCGGGGCCTCGGCGGAGATGTCGATGCCGACCTCGGCCATGGCCCGGACGGCGGCCGGGTTGACGGCGGCGCCCGGGTCGGACCCGGCGGAGCGGACCTCGACGCGGTCCCCGGCCAGGTGGGTGAGCCACGCGGCGGCCATCTGCGAGCGGCCGGCGTTGTGGACGCAGACGAACAGGACGGAAGGCTTGTCGGACATGGGACTTCCCTGTTCCTTCCTCGGTTGAACGGCGTGATGAGACCGGCGTGATGAGACGGGCGTGGTGCGACGGCTTGACGGGACGGGTTCGCTGCGGCGACGTGGCGAGGCGAACGAACGATTCAGCCCGCGCTGGTATCAGCGGCGACTGATGTGTGACAGTATCAGTCCATGCTGACATCAGTCGACACTGATCTGATGCGGGTGCTGGCCGACCCGCTCAGGCTCCGGATCGTGACCCTGCTCGCCCGCGAGACCCTGTGCACCACGCACCTGGTCGAGGAGACCGGAGCCAGGCAGACCAATCTCTCCAACCACATGAAGGTCCTGCGCGAGGCGGGCGTGGTGGACACCGAGCCCTGCGGCCGGTTCGTCTACTACAAGCTGCGCCCCGAGGTGCTGGCCGGACTGTCCGAGCGGTTCGCCGCGCTCGCGGAGTCCGCGCGTACCGCCGCCGAGAACAAGCGGGCGTGCCCGTGACCTCGGCGGAACCCCGGCCCGCGCCCTCGGCGGAACCCCGGCCCGCGCCCTCCGCGGAACCCCGACCCGCGCCCTCCGCGGAGCCCGCCGCCGCCCGCTCACCGGACGGCGGTCCGGCCCCGCGCGACTCGGTCGTCGGGAAGCTCTCCGCCCTGGACCGCTACCTCGCGGTCTGGATCCTGGCCGCGATGGGGGCCGGTCTGGGGCTGGGCCGCGCCGTCCCGGGGCTGAACGACGCGCTCGCGAAGACCGAGATCGGCGGGATCTCGCTGCCGATCGCGCTCGGCCTGCTCGTGATGATGTACCCGGTGCTGGCCAAGGTCCGCTACGACCGGCTCGACCGCGTCACCGGCGACCGGAAGCTGATGGCGTCCTCCCTGCTCCTCAACTGGATCGTCGGCCCCGCCATCATGTTCGCGCTGGCCTGGCTCTTCCTGCCGGACCTGCCCGAGTACCGCACCGGTCTGATCATCGTGGGACTCGCCCGCTGCATCGCCATGGTCATCATCTGGAACGACCTCGCGTGCGGCGACCGCGAGGCCGCCGCCGTCCTGGTCGCGCTCAACTCGGTGTTCCAGGTGCTCGCGTTCGCGCTGCTGGGCTGGTTCTACCTCGACCTGCTGCCGCGTCTGCTCGACCTCGGCGACGGCCAGGGCCTGGACGTCTCCGCCTGGCACATCGCGCTGAACGTCGTCGTCTTCCTCGGCGTGCCCCTGCTCGCGGGGTTCCTCACGCGCCGCGTCGGCGAGCGGCGCGTGGGGCGCGAGCGGTACGAGAGCGCGTTCCTGCCGAGGATCGGCCCGTGGGCGCTGTACGGGCTGCTGTTCACGATCGTCGTCCTCTTCGCCCTCCAGGGCGGGACGATCAGCTCGCGCCCGCTGGACGTCGTACGGATCGCGGCTCCGCTGCTGGTCTACTTCGCGGTCATGTTCTTCGGCGCCTTCCTCCTCGGCAAGGGTGTCGGTCTGGCCTACGACCGCACCGCGACCCTCGCGTTCACCGCGGCGGGCAACAACTTCGAACTGGCCATCGCGGTCGCCGTCGCCACCTTCGGGGTCACCTCCGGCCAGGCGCTGGCCGGGGTCGTCGGCCCGCTGATCGAGGTCCCCGTCCTGATCGGCCTCGTCCACGTCGCGCTCGCCTGGCGCCGGAGGTTCACCGCCGACGCGCTGACGACGGCTGATTGACGCTGATTGACCTACGCCTTACGCGTCCTGGCCGCGGGGCCAAGTCCTGACGGGGGCGCTGCTGCGGCCGGCCCGGCCGCTCAGCTCGGCGTCGAGGGTCTCCTGGGCCACGCGCATGGCCTCGGCGTACACGGGGTCCTCCAGCCGCTTCCACATGTCGTCCGCGGAGACGTCCTCCACGCGGCTGACCACCCACCAGATGTTGCCGAAGGGGTCCTTGATCCGGCCGCCGCGCTGTCCGAAGGCGTCGTCGGCCAGCTCCGTGACGATACGGCCGCCGGCCGCGACGGCCCGCGCGAACGCCTCGTCGGCGTCGGCGACGAACACCCGCAGCAGGCTCGGCACGACAGGCCAGTCCGCGTGCCGGTCGAAGGCCAGCACCACGGTGTCGCCGATACGGATCTCGCCGTGTCCGATCAGGCCGTCCTCCGTCGCCACCCGCCCGAGTTCCTCACCCCCGAACGCCGCGGCCACGAAGTCGAGGAACGCCCCCGTGTCGTCGGTGACCACCCAGGGCGCCACCGTGGTGTAGCCCTCGGGCGCGGCATTGGTCTTCTCGGGCATCGCGGTCCTTTCGCTGACATCGGTTGTCGACAGCGACGCTAGGCGCGATTGCGGTCAGTTCCGGTCCGCAACGGCGCAGCGGCGGTGCCGCGATCCGCCGATACCCCCGCCCGGGCCCGGTCGGTCACGGCCGGCCGGGGGCCACGGCCGGCTCGGGGCTCGGGGTGAGGTCGCGGCGGGGCAGCAGGAGCGGGGTGGTCAGGATGAGCAGGCCCACGACCGTGAGGGCGGTGCGCGGGCCGGTGACGTCGGCGAGCAGCCCGGCGAGCGCGGTGAGGACGGCGATGGCCGTCTGCTGGCCGATCGACCAGGCCGACAGGGTCCGGGCGACGAGGTGCCGGGGGGTGTGTTCGAGCCGGTAGGTGGCGAGCACCGGTGTGTACAGGCTCATGTTGACGATGATCGCCAGCTCGACGGCGATCACGGTGAGCAGGCCGACGACGCCGGGCCGGACGAAGGCCAGCCCGATCAGCCAGACGGCGCGCAGGGTGCCGACGGTCCGGAAGACCCACTGCTGCCCGTGGCGGGCCACCACCCGGCGGGCCAGCCGCGAGCCGATGAGCCCGCCGACGCAGGGCGCGGCGAAGGCGAGGCCGTACTGCCAGGGCGGGAAGCCGAGTTGGCGCAGCAGGAGCACGGCGAGCAGCGGTTCCGTGGCCATGATCAGACCGCCGACGAGCAGCTGGTTGAGGTAGAGCGCCCGCAGGCCGGGGTGGCCCAGGAGGTGCCGCCAGCCGTCGAGCAGCGCGCCCGCCCGGGTCGTCGGTGTGCCGGTGGGCCGCGGCGCGTCCTCCCGGCCGCGGATCGCGGTGACGCACAGCGCGGAGCACAGGTAGCTGAGCGCGTCGGCCACGACGGTGACGACCGGCCCGAACAGGCCGATGGCCGCTCCGCCGAGCGGTGGCCCGACCGCGATGGAGCTCCAGTTCGTGGACTCGAAGCGGGCGTTGGCCACGAGCAGGTCGTCCGGCCGGACGAGCGTCTTGAGGTAGGCGCCGCTGGAGGCGTTGAAGGCGATCTTGGCCGCGGCGGACACGGCGGAGACCACGAGCAGGTGGACGAAGCTGAGCCAGCCGAGGGCGTACGCGGCCGGGACCGTCGCCATGACCGCGAACCGGGTCAGGTCCATCGCGACCATGACCGGGCGCTTGCGCCGGAACTCCACCCACGGCGCGAGCGGCAGCGCGATCAGCGCTCCCACCGCGGGCCCCACGGCGGACAGCGCGGACACCTCGGCGGGGCCCGCGTGCAGGGCCAGCACCGCGATCAGCGGCAGCGCGCCGAAGCCCAGCCCCGACCCGTAGGCGCTCACCGCGTACGCCGTCCACAGCCAGCCGAACGGCCGGCCCAGCGCTCTCCTGCCCCTCATGCGCGGCGCTCCCCCTTCGACGGGCCGACGTGGACCGGTGAGAGCTAAGCGAGCGGCACAACCGCAGGTCAAACAACCGCACCGCCCGCGATCCACAACCATTCGTTGTTCACTAAGGTGAATCGACGTGGACCTCGAAGCCGTACGCACCTTCGTCGCCGTCGCGGACGCGGGCCAGTTCCAGAAGGCCGCCGCCGACCTGTCGATCACCCAGCAGGCGGTCTCCAAGCGGGTCGCCGCGCTGGAACGCGCCCTGGGCATGCGGCTGTTCGCCCGCGCCCCGCGCGGCGCCGAACTCACCATCGACGGCCAGGCGTTCCTGCCCCACGCGCGCGAACTGCTGCGCGTCGCCGAACGCGCGGTCGCGTCCGTACGCCCCGGCCGCCGTCCGCTGCGCGTCGACGTGATGGCCTCGCGCGGCGCGCAGGCGGGCCTGATGCGCGGCTTCCACCGCGCGCACCCCGAGATCGACCTCGACGTGGTGATGCTGCTGGAATTCGGCACGGCCGTCGGCGCCGTCAGGTCCGGTGCGATCGACGCGACCTTCCGCGCCGTCGCCGCGCCCGGCCTGCCGCTGCCCGAGGACGTCGCGTCCGTACGGGTGCTCGACGAGCCGCTCCAGCTCCTCACCGGCCCGGCCCACGCGCTGGCGGGCGCCCGGTCGGTGACCGTCGAGCGGCTCGTGGGGCACCGGATCTGGATGCCCGGCATCGTCCCCGGCTCCGAGTGGGGCGCCTACTACGACGACCTCGTCGACGAGTTCGGCCTCACCATCGAGGCGACCGGCCCCAACTTCGGTTCCGACGCGCTCCTCGACACCCTCGCCGAGACCCCGGCGCTGGCCACCTTCATGGGCGAGCCCACCCGTCTCATCTGGCCCGCGGGCCACGGCCTGCGCCGTATCCCGGTGACCGACCCCACCCCCGTCTACCCGCACGCCCTCCTGTGGCACCGCGACAACCCCCACCCGGCGCTGGCCGTTCTGCGCGCCCACCTCGCCGCCGCGGCGACCGCCCACGACGCCGCCGGGACGTGGCGCCCCGACTGGGTGATCCCCCCGCCTCCGGTGTCACCGCCGACGAACTCCGGGCCGGATGCGCCGGGTGGCGGCTGACCGACGTGACGCCCGGTGCGCGTCCGGTCCGGAAAGCCGGGGGTCGGCGCGTACGCTCATGGGCGGATGTTCCGGAAGTGGCGGAAGTGGTGCCAATGGCACCAGTGGCGCCAGCGGGAGCGGTGCCGGGTGAGCGTGAGGGGTGGTCGCGGATGGCGGGGCGGATTCGGGTGCTGCTGACGGCCGTACTGGTGGCCGTGACGGGGATCGTGACGGCGTCGGCACCGGCCTCCGCGGTGATCGGCGGGTCGAAGAGCACGTACGGGCCGTGGGCGGTGCGGATGTTCGTCGACGGAAAGCCCGTGTGCACCGGGACGGCCGTGACGCGCCGGTGGATTCTGACCGCGTCGCACTGCTTCTTCGAGCAGGCGCGGCCGGTCGCGGACAAGCGGATCACGTTCCGGGTGGGCAGCCTCGACGTCCGCAAGGGCACGACGGTCCGGCCGGTGCCCGGCGGGCGCGTGGGAAGCGCCGTCGCCGACATGATGCTGGTCGAGGTGCCGGCCATGAACGTCCGCACGGCGCGCCTGTCCACCGCGCCCGTCCGTCCCGGCCGGACCGTGCGGGTGTACGGGTGGGGCGCGACGTGCGCCGGGGACGAGAACTCCTGCCAGTCGCCGGTGCTCAAGCAGTCGCGGCTGCGGGGGGGGGGGGGGGGGGAGACTCGGTTCTACGGCGCCACCGCGACAGGAGGATCTACAGCCCCT
>NZ_JBVHMF010000019.1:127313-140116 GCF_055558595.1 Streptomyces sp. NPDC025721
GCCCCTCCCGCTAGTGGGCGCGAAGAGGTTGGGGTGGGGGGCCTGCCCAGCGGACCACCCCGCGGTGCGACGGCGCCACCGCGCCGGGCGGCTCGGACTTCTGCATGGTGAAGGTGTCCGGGATCCCCGCGGGCGGGGACTCCGGCGGACCGGTGATGAGCGTCGCCCCGCACGGCGCGGAAACCCTCCTCGGCGTCTTCGACGGCTCCGACCGGGAGAAGGTCGCCGAGGCCGGGGACGTCGGTCAGCAGCTCGCCTGGATCCGCTCGGTCACCCGCCGGTAGCCCCCACCGCCCGCCTCGATCCGCACCGATCCGCACACGGCGGTGGCCGCGACCGCTACCGGGCCTGCTGGGTACGGAACAGGCGGCGACATGGCCTGGAAGTCGGCGGGGCGCGTGGCGCGGGCTTCGGCGAGGGGTCGGACAGCTGCCGGACAGGTGCGGGACAACCGCCGTACACCGACCGGATAGACTGCCGCAATTCTGCACCTCACCCGTATGCACCGTTTTTCACGCCAAAGAGGGAGCGTCGTGGCGCTGCTCGACCACACCCGGCCGGCGCCCGCGGCGGAGCCCACTGGCCGGGGAGACGCGCTGCGGCGCGCGGCCCGCGCGGCGGCGCCC
This sequence comes from Streptomyces sp. NPDC025721, assembly GCF_055558595.1. NCBI lineage: Bacteria > Bacillati > Actinomycetota > Actinomycetes > Kitasatosporales > Streptomycetaceae > Streptomyces > Streptomyces sp. NPDC025721. The sequence goes on from NZ_JBVHMF010000019.1 coordinate 127,940, forward strand.
GCGGTCCTCGGCTATCTGCTGGTGCGGCTCGCGGCGACCGCGATGCTCTGGATGTGGGCGCGGTCGGAACACAAGAGCCTGCTGGGGCTGCTGGGCCGCAAATGGGACTCGCTGTGGTTCCTGGGCATCATCGAGCACGGCTACGACCACGGCACCCCGGCGCAGAGCAACCTCGCGTTCTTCCCGCTCTACCCCCAACTGGTGCGCGGTACCGCCGCGCTGTCCCCCACCGGGCCCGCGACCACCGGCGTCGTCCTCGGCTGGCTCTTCGCGCTGGCCGCCGCCTGGGGCATCTACGCGGTCGGCGCGAAGCTGTACGGCCAGCGCGCCGGGGTGGTGCTCGCCGTGCTGTGGGGCGTCATCCCGCACGCCGTCGTCGAGTCGATGGCGTACACCGAGAGCCTGTTCACGGCGCTGGCCGCCTGGACGCTGTACGCGCTGCTCTGCGAACACTGGCTGAGCAGTGCCTTCCTGTGCCTGCTCGCCGGGCTGACCCGGCCGACCGCCTCCGCGCTGGTGCCGGTGGTCTGCCTGGCCGCGCTGTTCGCGATCGTCCGCGCGCCGCGCGCCTGGCGCGCGTGGGCGGCGCTGCTGATCGCGCCCGCCGGCTGGATCGGCTATCTGGTGTGGGTGGGCCTGCGGGTGCACCGGCTGGACGGCTGGTTCCATATCCAGAAGGACGGCTGGGGATCGTCGTGGGACGGCGGCCGGTTCACCGTCGACAGCGCCCGGCACATCCTCAGCACGCCGTCGGCGCTCGACCTGTACGCGGTGACCGTCGTCCTGCTGCTGGCCGTGGCGCTCTTCGTCCTCGGCGTGCTCGACCGGCAGCCCTGGCCGCTGCTGCTCTTCAGCTTCCTGCTGCTGGCCACCTCGATCGGCGGCTCCGGCTACTACCACTCCAAGGCGCGCTTCCTCGTCGCGGCCTTCCCGCTGCTCATCCCGCCCGCCGTGGCACTGGCCAAGGCCAGGACCGGTACGGCCGTCACGGTCGTGACGACGCTGACGCTGGTGTCCGGGTACTTCGGCGGCTATCTGCTGCTGGTCTGGAACCACTCCCCGTGAGCCGGGCGGTTCACAAGCCGTAGCGCCGACGCCGTCGAAGACGCGCGGCATCGCGGACTGCCACGGCGCGCGGGAGAGCCGGCCGCCGACGCCGAGGCGCACGAGAAGCTCGACCTCTGCCTCGGCGACAAGGCGCCCTACGGCCTGATCGGCCTGTTCACCGGCGCCGCACCACCGGAACCCGCCTCCCCCGCGCGGGCCTGAACCGCGCGCGTGCGCGCGGCGGCGACGGCGGCTCCGCGCCCAGGAGGGGCGCGCGGGGACGGCGCTGTGGGATCCACAGGGCCGCGGGGGCTTGACGCGGGCGCTGGGTGGGCACCAAACCCACTCATGGGTTGTCCGCACGTCGAAGTTGTCGAAGCCGTACGCGGGAGGACATGTGCCGGAGTCACGGGCCGCGCTGCGCGCACCGCACCGGGCCGAGGTGGTGCGCCTGCTGGAGCGGGCGGTGGCCCAGCAGGGGCAGGGCGTGGACGGGAAGGCGCTGCTGGCGCGGGGGTTGGAGCGGCTGGAGGAGATCGCGGCCGCGGCGGACGAGGAGTACGGGGCGTACGTCAGGGCGCTGGAGGCCGGTCAAGCGGCCGGACCGCAGGAGCGCTCGGGGCGCGCCACCGCCGCGGTGCAGGGCCTGGTCGCGGGCGTAACGGCCGCGGTGGCCTTCGGAGTCGACCTCGGCTACGGACTCGCGGCGGGACCCGCGCTGGTGACCGGCCTCGCGGTCGGCGCGGCGGGAGCGGTGACGCTGACCGGAGCGGGCAAGCAGGGAAAGGCGCGGCGCGCGGGCGCCGGCCAGGGCTTACCGGGCGGTCCGGAACAACTGCGGCTGCTGTGGCTGGCCGCGCTCGACCGCCGCGGCGTACGGCCGTTCATCGAGGCGCAGCGCGCGGTCGTCCCCGCGCCGCCCCGCAAGCAGTCCGCCAAGGTGCCCAACCAGCCCTCCCCGCCGCGCCGTTCGGGCAACGACCGCAGCGCGGCGGCCCGCACACGCGCCGTACTGGAGCAGTCGTTCGGCCATCTCCCGGACGCGGAAGGCCCGTTCGCCGGGCGCCGCGCCCATGTCGCGCGGATCGCCCAGTGGGTGCACCAGGCCCGGGTGTCCACGGCGGTACGGCCCACCGTGGTCGTCCTGCACGGCCCGGCGGGCAGCGGCCGTACGACGCTGGCGGTGCGTACCGCACGGCAGTTGAAGGACCAGTTCCGCGGCGCGTGCGTGGTGGACCTGCGCGGCGCGAGCGACGGCAGGACGCCGCTGCCCACCAGGGAGGCGCTGCTGCACCTGCTCAACCGGCTCGGCGCGCCCCGCGACCAGCTCCTCTTCCGCGAGCGGCAGAATCAGGAACAGCACCTGCGACGGCTCACCGAGCAGTACCAGCAGCATCTCAGGGACGTGCCCGTGGTGATCGTGCTGGACGACGCCACCGACGCGGCGCAGATCAGGACGCTGGTCCCCGAGCGGTCCGAGAGCCTGGTGCTGGTCACCAGCCGCGCGCCGTTCGACCCGGAGGAACTGGCGCTGCCCGGCGCCTTCGTGCACAGCCTGGACGTCGGCGCGCTCGACGCGGACGACACCTTGGAACTGCTGGGCGAACTGGCCGCGGCGGGCGGCGGCGCCGCCCCGCTGCGGGAGGAGGCCGAGCGGCTGCGCGACCTGTGCGCGGGTCTGCCGATAGCCCTGCGGATCGCCGGAGCCGCGCTCCCCGACCACCACGGCGCGACCGAACTCGCCGCAGACCTGGAGGTGTTCGGCCCGCGCGACCCGGTCGACCGCGTCCTCGCACTGCGCTACCACGACCAGCCGGAGCCCAACCGCCGCCTGCTGCGCCGCCTCGCGCTGGCCGGGCGCGCCAGCTTCGGCGCCGCCGCCGCGGCGGCCCTGATGGCCACCGACGAACGCGAGGCCGCCCGCAGGCTCGACGAACTCGCCGCCGCGGGGCTGATCGAGAACGTCCGCGGCAGCCGCTACCGCCCACACGACCTCGTCCGCGCCTTCGCGGGCGAACGGCTGCTGGACGAGGAGGACCCGGTGGAGCGCGGCGCCGCCCACGAGCGGCTGATCCGCTCGTACGCGGACCTCGCGAACACCGTCATCCGGCTGGTCGAGGGCAAGACCTCCACCCGCGCCGGGCGCTTCGGCCAGCACGGCTTCGCCTCACTGGAGCTGGCGCTGCGCTGGCTGGACGAGGAGTCCAGCTTCATCACCGCCGCGCTGCGCGACACCGAGGGCGTCGACCGGGCCGCCGTACAGGCGCTGCTCGGCGCGCTGTGCGACTACTGCCTGCTGCGCGGCGACCTCTACCGGCTCGGCGAGATCAGCGAGATGGCGCAGGCCCAACAGGCCGCCGGGCAGCAGAAGTCGGGCCCCGACGAGGACCGCTCGGTGCTGGTGCGGTCGGTGCAGTGGCGTACGGGCATCGCGGCCCGGCAGCTCGGCGAGCTGGACAAGGCGCGGTCGACGCTGACGTCGGTGGTCGACCTGTACTTCGAGGCGCGGCACCCGTCGGGCGCGGCCCGCGCGCTGGACAGCCTCGGCATCACCCTGCACCACCAGGGCAACCTCAAGGAGGCCGAGCGCAGGCTGCGCGAGGCGCTGGAGATCCAGTCCGCCCCCGAGCTGGACGAGGACCGGGCCTGGACGCTGCACGCGCTGGCCGCCGTGCTGCGCGACATGGGCCAGGTCGGCACGGCGCTGGAGCTGCTGCGCGAGTCGCTGGCGCTGCACCGCGAGAACGAGAGCGTGCAGGGCGAGGCGTGGGCGCACCTCCAGCTCGGCCAGGTGTACCTGCGGCTCGGGCGGCTCGACCTCGGCGAGGCCGAACTGCGCGCCGCCGGGCAGTCGTACGCGCTGGCCCGCGACCCGCGCGGCGGCGCGTGGACCGCGACGCAGCTCGCCCGGGCCCTGCTGCTGCGCGGCGAGGCCCGGCAGGCCGCCCAGGACCTGGACGAGGCGGTGCAGCGGCACCGCGCCTGCGAGGACGCGCGCGGCGAGGCGTGGACGCTGTACTACCTCGGGCACGCGCTGGAGGAGTCCGGCGACACCGACTCGGCGCTGCGCACCCTGGAACGCGCCCGCACGATGTTCTCCCGCATGCGGGACGTCTACGGGCTGGCCTGCGCCCGGCACCACTCCGCGCGGGTCACCCGTGACCAGCGGGCGGCCCGTACCGGCAATCTGCGCAACAGCGGCTTCGCCCGGCAGCTCCTCCAGGACGCCCGCCAGGACTTCCGCCGGATCGGCGTCGAGCACGGCGAGGCGTGGTCGTGCGTCGAACTGTCCGTCATCGACGCCGGGAACGGGCGGCTGCCCGAGGCCCTCGCCCTCCTCGACGAGGCCGTCGAGCTCTTCCGTGGGCTCGGCGACCGGCGCGGCCACGACTGGGCCGTCTTCCTGCGCGCCACCGTCCAGCCGCTGCTCTCCGAGGACGGCCTGGCCCTGGCCCGCTCAGCCCTCGCCGGGCTCCTCGCCGACGCCTATCCGGGGCGGGACCCGGACCTCGAGGAGTACGTCGAGGCGTACGCCCTCCTCCTGGAGCGCGGCACCGTCGCCCCCGGCGGACCCTGGGACACCTGGCGCCTCGGCATGACCCCCGGCCGCTCCGCCCGCATGGTCATGGCCGTCCCCGTCTGACCCCTTGCACACGACGTGCCCCGTCGGGGGCGCGGGGAACCGCGCGGCCGGCCACGACGCTCCCACCCGCCCCGGCGGGGCAGATCGGTGGTCTCCGGACCACCGGCCGGTGGCGGGTTGCTCGCGCGGTTCCCCGCGCCCCTGAAAAGCACGCCCCGCGCAAGGGCCGCCCCCCGTCAGGGGCGTGGCGGCTCCGGGGCGGAGGAGGAGGAGGCGGAGGCGGCGGGAGAAGCGGAGGGAGAGGCCGCGGGGGCCTCATGCGGCGGGCGAGCCGCGGGCTCCTCGGTGAAATCGATCTTCTTCATCTGCTTGCCCATGTTCTTCATCAGCAGCCACAGCCCGATGGCGATGGCGGCGAAGATCACGAAACCGAGGAGCCCCGGCGTCACCTTGTCCTGGTTCAGCTCACCGGCGGCGTTCGAGGCGAGCGGGACCAGCGTATTGAATCCGTGGGAGGCGTTCACCCGCCCATTGTCGCCTAGGCCCTCTCGATCCCCGCAAAGAGGTCGTCCTCAGGGATCGAGGTGTCCACGCGGGACTGCGCCAGCTCGTAGTCCTCGGTCGGCCAGACCTCCCGCTGGAGGTCCATCGGGATACGGAACCAGCCGCCGTCCGGGTCGATCTGCGTGGCGTGCGCGAGCAGCGCCTTGTCACGGATCTCGAAGAAGTCCGCGCAGGGCACGTGGGTGGTGAGCTGCCGCTCCGGGCGGTCGAACTCCTCCCAGCGCTTGAGCCACTCGCCGTACGGGGACTCCATGCCGCGCGCGAGCAGCGCCTCGTGCAGCGCGAGGGTGCGCTCCTTGTTGAAGCCCTGGTTGTAGTAGAGCTTCAGCGGCGTCCACGGCTCCCCGGCCTCGGGGTAGCGCTCGGGGTCGCCCGCGGCGTCGAAGGCCACCGCCGAGATCTTGTGCGTCATGATGTGGTCCGGGTGCGGATAGCCGCCGTTCTCGTCGTACGTGGTGATGACGTGCGGCCGGAACTCGCGGATCAGCTTCACCAGGGTGCCCGCGGCCACGTCCACGTCCTGGAGGGCGAAGCAGCCCTCGGGCAGCGGCGGCAGCGGGTCGCCCTCGGGCAGTCCCGAGTCGACGTAGCCGAGCCAGGACTGGCGGACGCCCAGGATCTGGCGCGCCTCGTCCATCTCCTTGGCGCGTACCTCGTGGATGTTCTCCTCGATGTAGGGGTCGCCCTGGAGTTTGGGGTTGAGCACCGAGCCACGCTCGCCTCCGGTGCAGGTCGCCACCAGTACGTCCACCCCCTCGGACACGTACTTGGCCATGGTGGCCGCGCCCTTGCTCGACTCGTCGTCGGGGTGGGCGTGAACGGCCATCAGTCGAAGCTGCTCAGTCAAGGCTGGGTCCTCAGGTCTTCGGGGTCCGAGCGGCGCCGAGCCCCCGTCTTCTAAGCCCCCTCCGTCGGCCGAGAGGGCGCCTCCTATAGTGACCGAGTGAGGGGACGATTAATTCCGCCGTTCCCGCGCTCGGGAGGAAAAGCCTATGACCGCCGTGCGGCCCGGTGAGCCGGGCGCCCGCCCCGCCCTGCCCGACGGCAGGTACGGTCCGGGCGCCGACGCGCGGGCGGACCGCAAGCTGCGGATCGCCGCCGTCGTGCTGGGCGCGCTGATGGTCGTCGGCGTCGGGTGGTACGGCTGGCACGCCCTCACCGGCACCAAGGTCAGCGGTCAGGTCATCGCCTTCAAGGCCGTGTCGGACCAGGCCGTGGAAATCCACCTGGAGGTCCACAAGGACCCGGGGACCGTCGCCGTCTGCACCCTGCGCTCGGTGGACGTCGACCACAACGAGGTGGGCCGCAAGGACGTCCGCCTCGCGCAGCACGCCCGGCAGGTCGACACCGTCGTCACGGTGCGGACGACCTCGCGCGGTGAGACCGGTGAGCTGGTCAGCTGCCAGACCGCCCCGCGCGGCTGACCCCGGACCCCGGCACCCGCGTTCGTTTCTCGTCCCCTTGACCGACGAGTAATTGTTAGGCTCGTGGTTTCGTCCCGGCGACCGGTGGCAATGGACTTGTTCATCGGGGCGCACCCCGGCACCGGCCGTGGGGACGAGCCGTCGGCCCCACGGGTGCGACGGCACACACCGCCCCGCGGGGAGTCCGCGGGACAGGCACACGGCATGACCAGTACCGACGAGGAGCACCTGTGACCCAGACCAGCGAGAACGTCACCTGGCTGACCCAGGCGGCGTATGACCAGCTCAAGGCCGAGCTGGAGCATCTGTCTGGTCCGGCGCGCGCCGAGATCGTCGCCAAGATCGAGGAAGCCCGCCAGGAAGGCGATCTCAAGGAGAACGCCGGCTATCACGCGGCGCGTGAGGACCAGGGCAAGCTGGAGCTGCGCATCCGCCAGCTCAACCAGATCCTGGAGTCCGCGAAGGTCGGCGAGGCCCCGGCGGACGACGGTGTGGTGGCGCCCGGCATGGTGGTGACCATCGCCTTCGACGGCGACCCCGACGACACCATGACCTTCCTGCTCGGCTCCCGCGAGGGCGTCTCCAGCGACCTGGACACGTACTCGCCGCAGTCGCCGCTCGGCCGCGGTGTGGCGGGCAAGAAGCCGGGCGAGGACGCCACGTACGAACTGCCCAACGGCAAGAGCGCGTCGGTGAAGGTCCTCGACGTGAAGCCGTACCAGGGCTGAGCGGACAGCGGTGTGCCGCCCGTCCCCGTGGCACGGGCGGCACATGTGTGACGCGGCTCTCCGCGAAGGCGTCGGGCGTGACGCGATCGTCGAGCGTGAGGCGGTCGTCCGGCTCTCCGCGGTGACCGGCTGTTAAGCGGTCGCCGAGCGGTACTTGCGGACCGCGAGCGTACGGAAGACCACGATGATGAGCACGGACCAGATCAGCGACGCCCACACCGGGTGCTGCATCGGCCAGGCGCCGGACTGCGAGACGCCCGGGTTGCCGAAGAGCACGCGGCACGCCTGCACGGTGGCGCTGAACGGGTTCCAGTCGGCGACCGCCCGGAGCCAGCCCGGCATGTTGGACGAGTCCACGAAGGCATTCGACACGAACGTCACCGGGAAGAGCCAGATCAGGCCGCCCGAGGTGGCCGCCTCCGGGGTGCGGACCGACAGGCCGATCAGCGCGCCGATCCAGGAGAAGGCGTAGCCCAGCAGGAGCAGCAGCAGGAACGCGCCGATCATCTTCGGCACGCCGTTGTGGATGCGCCAGCCGACGAGCACGCCGACCACCGCGAGGACGACGACGGTGAGCGTCGTCTGGACGAGGTCGGCGAGGGTGCGGCCGGTGAGCACCGCGCCGCGCGCCATGGGCAGCGACCGGAAGCGGTCGATCAGGCCCTTGTTCATGTCGTCGGCGATGCCCGCGCCCGCGCCGGCGGTGGCGAAGGTGACCGTCTGGGCGAAGATGCCCGCCATCAGGAAGTTGCGGTAGTCCGAGGCGCTGAGGGAGCCGCCGACGGCGACCGAGCCGCCGAAGACGTAGCTGAACAGCACCACGAACATGATCGGCTGGATCAGCCCGAAGATGATCATCTCGGGGATGCGCAGCATCCGGATCAGATTGCGCTTGGCGACGACCAGCGAGTCCCTGACGGACTGGACGACGCCGCCCGCGCCCTTGGGCGCGGCGGTGGTCACGATGTCGGTCGTGGCGCTCACTTGACTGCCTCCTTGCGGGACGCGTCGGCCTTGCGGGCGCCCGCGTCCTCGGTCTCCTCGTCGGCGGCGTTGTCCTGCTCGGCCGCGTGGCCGGTCAGGGAGATGAACACGTCGTCCAGGGTGGGTCGGCGCAGGCCGATGTCGTCGATCTCGATGCCCTGCGCGTCCAGGTCGCGGATCACCTCGGCGAGCAGCTTGGCGCCGCCGGTCACCGGGACGGTGATCTTCCGCTGGTGTTCCTCGATCTTCGCGTCGCCCTTGCCGAATCCGGCGAGCGCGCGGGCGGCGTCGGAGATGCGGTCCCGCTCGTGCACGACGACCTCGACGCGTTCGCCGCCGGTCTGCGCCTTGAGCTGGTCGGAGGTGCCGCGCGCGATGACCTTGCCGTGGTCGATCACGCAGATGTCGTGCGCGAGGTGGTCGGCCTCTTCCAGATACTGGGTGGTGAGCAGCAAGGTGGTGCCGCCCGCGACCAGTTCCTGGATGACCTCCCAGAGCTGCTGGCGGTTGCGCGGGTCGAGTCCGGTGGTCGGCTCGTCCATGAACATCACCGGCGGGCTCACGACGAGCGCGGCGGCGAGGTCCAGGCGGCGGCGCATACCGCCGGAGTAGGTCTTGGAGGGCCGGTTCGCGGCGTCCGCCAGATTGAAGCGCTCCAGCAGTTCGTCGGCCCGCGCGCGGGCCGCCTTGGCGCTCATCTGGTAGAGCTGGCCGACCATTTGGATGTTCTCCCGGCCGGTCAGATACTCGTCGACCGCGGCGAACTGACCCGACAGGCCGATGTGCCTGCGGACCTCGTTGGGGTGCTTCAGTACGTCGATGCCCGCGACGACGGCTCTGCCGCTGTCGGGTTGCAGGAGTGTGGTCAGGACCCGGACGGCGGTGGTCTTTCCCGCGCCGTTCGGCCCGAGCAGCCCGAGGACCGTGCCCTCCGGCACGTCGAGGTCCACTCCCCCCAGTGCCTTGACATCGCCGAAGGTCTTCACAAGACCCTCTGCATAGATGGCGCCCGGCATTTTGTCACTCCGTCCGTTGGTGCGGTGTGCAGCTCTCACGACTGGTGCGGTGTGCGGCTTCATGACTTCGACCGCCCGAACGGCCGAAACTCATCGCTCAGCGCGCGGCGGACCGCGCGGCGAACCGCGATGGAACGCGAGAATGACAGACGCGATATATCGCGTCAAGCCAATTTCGCGTCCGCCACGGAACCTGGTACACGGCGCGCCGCCGCGGGGCTCGGCGGGCGATTCCCCCGCGGCGGCGGGTCGTACGACGGCGAGCTCCGGCCGCCGGGGCGGTCACCGGATGACGGTGTAACCCGCGTTCTCCAGTGCCTCGCCCACGGCGACACAGTGCTCAGGTCCCTTGGTTTCCAGGTGCACCTCGACCTCGGCCTCGGTGAGGCCGAGCCGCGGGTCGGTGCGCACATGGCTGACATCGAGGACGTTAGCGTCGACCACTGACAACACCCCCAGGAGCGTGGCGAGCGCGCCGGGCCGGTCGGTGAGACGCAGCCGCAGGGACAGGTAACGGCCGGCGGCCGACATGCCGTGCCGCAGGATGCGCTGCATCAGCAGCGGGTCGACATTGCCGCCGGAGAGCACCGCGACGACGGGCCCCCGCAGCGCCTCGGGCGCGGCCAGCAGCGCCGCGACCGGACTGGCCCCGGCCGGTTCCACGACCAGCTTCGCGCGTTCCAGGCAGAGCAGCAGCGCGGAGGAGAGCTGGTCCTCCGTCACCGTCACGACCTCGTCCACCAGGTCCCTGACCAGGGCGAACGGTATGTCGCCCGGGCGGCCGACCATGATTCCGTCGGCCATCGTGGCGACCGTGCCGAGCGCCACCGGGCGGCCGACGGCGAGCGAGGGCGGATACGCGGCGGCGCCCGCGGCCTGCACGCCGACGATCTTCACATCGGGCCGCAGCGCCTTGACGGCGACCGCGAGACCGGCGGCGAGACCGCCGCCGCCGATGCCGACCACGATGGTGCCGACCTCGGGACACTGCTCAAGGATCTCCAGGCCCACCGTGCCCTGCCCGGCGATGATGTCCGGGTGGTCGAAGGGGTGGATGAAGACCGCCCCGGTCTGCTCGGCGTACTCGATGGCCGCCCGCAGCGTCTCGTCGACGACCGCGCCGTGCAGCCGTACCTCGGCGCCGTAGTCACGGGTCGCGGCCACCTTGGGCAGCGGGGCGCCGACGGGCATGAAGACGGTCGAGCGGACGCCGAGCAGGGAGGCCGCGAGGGCCACGCCCTGGGCGTGGTTCCCGGCGCTGGCCGCCACCACCCCGGCCGCGCGCTCCTCCGGGCCGAGGCCCGCGATGCGGACGTACGCGCCGCGAATTTTGAACGAACCTGTGCGTTGAAGATTCTCGCATTTGAGGTGCACAGGTGCTCCGACCAGCGACGACAGATGGCGGCTGCCTTCCATCGCGGTGATACGGGCCACCCCGGAGAGCATTTTGTGCGCTCCTCGCACGTCATCGAGGGTGATCGAAGGGGACGCTGCGGGCACCGAACTGTCCATGGGCCCAGTCTCCCAGCTCCGGCGGACCGCCACCGCCGGGGGCCAAGGGTGTCACCGGCGGCCGGAATACGTGTCAGGGCCGGGGCCGCGGCGGGCGGCGTATTGCCGGTGAAGGGTCACGGGGCCTTCCGCGCCGCGTACTCTTCTCCACAACTTCCGCCTTCCCGTTCCCCTTCACAGGACCGACAGAACGCGAGCTTCAAGGTCATGTCCAACCCCACGGAGACCTCGACCGAACTCCTTGAGCGCCTCCAGCACCAGGTCGCACTTTTCGCCCGTCGCGCGGAACAGACGCGGCTCGGCGGAGTCGGCAAGGCCCGCAACTCCATGGACCGCGCCGCCTACCTGCTGCTCAACCGGCTCGACCGCGAAGGCCCGATGGGCGTCAAGGCGCTCGCCGAGGCCATGGGCATCGACTCCTCCACGGTCACCCGTCAGGTCGCCCCGCTCGTCGACACCGGCCTGGTCAAGCGCACCTCGCACCCGGAGGACGGCCGCGCGGTCGTCCTCGCCCTGTCGCCGCGCGGCCGGTCCCGGCTCGACGCGGTACGCGACTCCCGCCGCCGGCTGATGGCCGAGGTCACCGACGAGTGGACCCCGCGGGAGCGGGAGATCTTCACCGAGCTGCTGGCCCGATTCAACACCTCGCTCGCCGACTGGCACACCGGGGCGGGACAGCGCGAGGAGCCGGAGTCCGACGAGGCCGGTGGGACCGAGGGGACCGGCGGCGCGACCGGGTCGCGGGGAGACACGCAAGGGGCTTGACCCGGAACACCCGGTTGCCGTCCCATGGCCGCGTGGGGAAGCGCCGGGCGGCAGCGGAAAACCGACGGGACGCCGAATTCGCGGCGTTCACCGCGGGCGCGGCGGGCCGTCTGCTGCACGCCGCCACACTGCTGGCGGGCGACCCTGAGGCCGCCGACCGCCTCCTGACCGCGACGCTCGCGCACGTCTACGCCAACTGGCTCACGATGCGCGCGGAGGACCCGTACGAACGGGCCAGGAGCGAGCTGGTACGGCGGTTCGCCTACCGCCCGTGGTGGCGGCGGCCCCGCGGCGGCACCCTGGACCGGCTCAGCGGCCAGGAGCGGCTGATCGTCGTGATGCGGCACTTCGAGGGCGTCGCGGAGGAGCAGACCGCGGCCCAACTCGGCCTGCCCGTCGAGCGGGTGCGCGCCATCTGCGCCCGCGGGACGGCCACGCTGCGCAGCAGGCCCGAAGGGGACGATCCGGCGGCGGGGGGGGGGGGGGGGGGGGGGGGGGGGGAGGTGGGGGGGGGGGGGGGGGCGGGGGGGCGCACGGAGAGAATGACCGCTATA
>NZ_JBVHMF010000019.1:140126-170829 GCF_055558595.1 Streptomyces sp. NPDC025721
GGGGGAGAGAGACCCCCCAGAAAAACCCCCCCCCCCTCTCTCCCGGGGCCTCACCCCCCCCCTCCCCCCCCCCCCCTCCCCCACCCCCCCCCCCCCCCCCCCCCTCCCCCCCCCCCCCTCCCCCCCCCCCCCCCCCGCCGCGGGCCCGCAGAGCCCCCAGGGAGACCGAACCGGCTTCCGAGGCAGCGGAGTTGGCCGAGTCCAGCGCGGTGGCGCCGTGAGCCGCCTGCCCAACCGCCGCGACGACGAGGTGCGCCGCCTGCTGGACACCCCGCACCCGGTGGTCCCGCTCGATCTCACCGCCCGCGCCGCCGCCCGCGGACGCCGGATCGTACGCCGCCGCCGGGTCGTCCGACTCGCCCTGTGGCTGGTGCTGTTCGCGGCCGTCGTGGCCGGTCTGGTCCTGGCCGCGGTGGCGTGGCCCGACCACTCGGCCCCTACGACGCCGACGGACGGCAGTTGGTGGTCGGCGACGGGCTGAGCCTTCCGTGGGAAAGGCGCCGGGCCCGTACGGTACGCGGCGCGCGCGACCGTACGGGCCCGGGAGTTCACGCTCTCAGGACGGTGTCACGACCTCAGCCGAGGGCCTGCGCCAGGTCGGCCAGCAGGTCGTCCGCGGCCTCGATGCCGACCGACAGGCGTACCAGATCGGCGGGCACCTCCAGCGCGGAACCGGCCACCGAGGCGTGCGTCATACGGCCCGGGTGCTCGATCAACGACTCGACGCCGCCGAGGGATTCGCCGAGCGTGAAGAGCTCCGCGCGGTCGCAGACGGCGACCGCCGCGTCCTCGCCGCCCACGACGCGGAAGGACACCATGCCGCCGAACGCCTTCATCTGCTTGGCGGCCACCTCGTGCCCCGCGTGCTCCGGCAGACCGGGGTAGTACACCTGCGCCACCTTCGGGTGCGCGGCCAGCATGCCGGCCACCCGCGTCGCGTTGGCGCTGTGCCGGTCCATCCGTACCGCGAGCGTCTTGACGCCGCGCATCACCAGCCACGCGTCGAACGGCCCGGCGACCGCGCCCATCGCGTTCTGGTGGTACGCCAACTCCTCGCCCAGGCCCGCGTCCGAGGTGACCAGCGCGCCGCCGACCACGTCGGAGTGCCCGCCCATGTACTTGGTCGTGGAGTGCACGACGACGTCCGCGCCGAGCGCCAACGGCTGCTGGAGGTAAGGGCTCGCGAAGGTGTTGTCGACCACCAGCCGCACCCCGGCCTGCCGGGCGACCCCGGCGACCGCCGCGATGTCGGTGATGCCGAGCAGCGGGTTCGAGGGCGTCTCGACCCAGATCAGCTTGGTCTCCGGCCGGAGCGCGTCCCGTACCGCCTGGACGTCGGAGGTGTCGGCCACCGACCAGCGCACGCCCCAGCGCTCCACGACCTTCGCGAAGAGCCGGAAGGTGCCGCCGTACGCGTCGTTCGGGATCACCACGTGGTCGCCCGGCGCGAGCATCGTACGCAGCAGGCAGTCCTCGGCCGCGAGCCCCGAGGCGAAGGCGAGGCCGCGGCTGCCGCCCTCCAGCGCCGCCAGGTTCTCTTCGAGGGCGGTCCTGGTCGGGTTGGCCGACCGGCTGTACTCGTAGCCGCCGCGCAGGCCGCCGACACCGTCCTGCTTGTACGTCGACACCTGGTAAATCGGCGTCACCACGGCCCCGGTCTGCGCGTCCGCGGCCTGGCCGGCGTGGATCGCGAGGGTCTCGAAGTGCTGGTGGCCGATGTCCTGGTGCCCGATGTGCTTGTCGCTCATGGCCCCGAGCGTAGTGCCGCCGTCAGGCCCGCGCCGACAGCCTCGCGCGCAGCACGGCCGCGCTGCGCTCGCACCACTCGGCGTTTCCCCGCTCGAAGGCGAGGCCGCGCAGGCACGTCAGATACGGGCCGATGCGGGTGCCGTGGCGCAGGAAGTCCTCCTCGTCCCGGTCACCGCGGAGCTTGCCGAGCAGGGTCGTGAACAGCTCGGCCTTCGCCGCCGCGAAGGCGGCGCGCTCCATGAGCTGGGCGATGACGGCCTCGGTGCCGAGGCGGTCGGCGGTCTGAACCTTCACAAGGAGTTCATCACGGATGAAGGACGGTTTCGCGGGCGCCGCCGCGAAGCGTTCCAGTTCGGCGAGGCCGGCGTCGGTCACCTGGAAGAGGCGCTTGTTCGGCCGCGTGTCCTGGACGACCTCCCGGCCGGTGACCAGGCCGTCGCTCTCCAGCCTGGTCAGTTCCGCGTAGAGCTGCTGGGGCAGCGCGTGCCAGAAGTTGGCCACGCCGACGTTGAACGCCTTGGCCAGCTGGTAGCCGCTCAGCTCCTCGTCCAGCAGCGCCGCGAGCACCGCGTGGCGCAAAGCCATCGCCCGGCCTCCTCCCGTCCGCCCGGTCCGTTGTACGCTCGACATGATACTCAAGAAAGTGACTAATCAGATGCACGAGTAGGGGGGCCGCCCAGGGCAGCCCTCCAGAACCGAAGGAGCAGCCGCCGTGACCGCGACGGACGCCGTGACCGCAGACCCCTCCGCTTTCCGCGCCGCCGTCGAGTCGGGCGACGTCGAGGCCCTCAGCCGCCTGTTCACCGACGACATCCGGCTCTACAGCCCGGTGAAGTTCACCCCGTTCGAGGGCAAGCCGCTCGTCGTCGGCCTCTTCCACGTCCTGGTGCGCACCTTCGAGGACTTCCGCTACATCGGCCGGTTCGACGGCTCCGCCCGGACCACCGGTGACGGCACCGACGCCCCGTCCGCGATCCTGCTCTTCCGCGCCACCGTCAACGGCAAGGAGATCCACGGCATCGACATGCTCCAGTTCGACCCGGCCGGGCTGATCAAGGAGATCACCGTCATGGTCCGCCCCCAGTCCGCCGTCCAGACCCTCGGCGAAGCCGTCCTCGCCGGCCTCGTCGCCGACGGCCTGGCCCCGGCCCCGCGCTGACGGCCGACGGCTCGGCCCGCACAGGAGGCAGGGGGCAAGGGGTGGATGACGTGACCGGGGAACCGCCGCTCGCGGCGGATGAGGCGTTGCGCCACGTGACCGGGCTGGCGCGGGCCGGGACGCCGGTTGCCGCCGGGGTGCGGGTGAGCGTGAATTTCCATCCGGACCGCGGGGGGATGCTGGAGGCGCTGGGACGGGAGGGCGTGTACCGGTCGCAGTTCGTGACCGGCACGAGCAACGGGGGCCTGACCGCGTATCCGGGCGGAGACCGGTGGCGGTGGGAGAGCCGGATCTTCGGGGGCGCGTACGACCGGGCGGACGGGCGGGCACGGCCGGTGTACGGGGCGTTGAACTTCCGGCGCGAGCGGGTCGGCGCGGCCCCGCGCTTCGGGTCCGCGCACTTCCGGCTGCGCGCCGGGACGCTGGCGCGGGCGACCTTCTGCTATCCGGACAGCGCCCGGGAACCGTCCGACTTCGGGGTCGAAGGGACGGTGTCGGCCCTGGTGGAGCTGGCCCGCGCGGACGCCGCGGCCGGGCGGGGGGACGCGCTCGACGGCTATGTGGAGGCGCAGGTGCACGGTCCCGTGGTGCTCGCCGAGGACGTGGAGGCGCTGGTGCTCGACCCGAGCCACCGCGGCACCGCCGTGGAGGACGCCGCGCGCCTGCTGCCGTGCCCGCTGGAGTGGCACGCCGGTTTCCGCCTCGCCGTCACGGAGTTGCGCCGCCACCCGGACTACCGGGGGCCGGAATTCGTCGCGCTGGGCGCCGAGATCGCGGAGGGCGGATTCCTCGACCCGCGCGTCATCGGCGAGGCAGCCCGCACCGGCCGCCACGACCCGCAGTCGCTCAAGCGCGTCTGGCACTGCGTGGCCCGCTTCGGGGCGCCGTCGGAGGGTCAGGCGGTTGTGGTGGGGGAGGTCGGGGAGGTGGGGAGGCGGTAGTCGGACAGGGAGAGCATGCGGCGGTGCTGGGGGCGCAGACCCGTGATGTGGAGCGGGAGCGCGAAGGCGGTGCAGCGGGCGTGCAGGCTGCTCAGGAAGCGCAGCGCCGTCGTGTCCATGAAGGGGACGGCGTCGAAGTCGAGGTGGACCCCCCGCAGGCCGGGGCGCAGCGCCAGTTGGGCCTGGGTCAGAGCCGGGCGCGCTTCGAGGTCGATGTCCCCGCACGGCCGGAGGGTGAGTATCCCGTCGTCGTCCAGCGCGGTCGGACAGGTGAAGGGAGCCGTGGCGTCCATGGCGGTCTGTGTCCTCTCTCGAATCTCGAAGGGTCTGCACCCTTGGACACCGTGGGCGGACGGACATCACGCGCGGGGACGTACCCGGTGAAAACGGGCGGTCTCAGACGATCGCGGTGACCGTCACCGACACCGTGACCGGCGTGGTCAGCGTCTGCGGATACGTCGTGTAGACCGCCTCGACGACCGCCTCCCGCACGTGCTGGGCGACCCGGGCCGCCTGGTAGCCGGTGCGTACGGCCAGCGAGACCGTGACCGCGCACTGCGCGGGGTCGGTCCGCCACCGCACGGTGACACCGGGGGCGGTACGCGAGCGCAGGCGGTCGGTCAGGCGCGGGCTGAGGTAGGCGACGCCGGGGACGTCGACCGCGGCGGCGCCCGCCGCGGTCGCGGTCTCGCGCTCTTCCGGTGTACGGGTCAGCGGGTTCATCGGGTCAGCCCTCCCCGGAGGTCGCGTCGTTGAGCGGGCGGTCGGCCGCCGCCCCGTCGTCCAGGACGTCCACCACCGACACGTCCACCGCGGCGACGTCCAGGCCGATCACCGCGTGCGCCGCGTTCATGACGCGTTCGCGGACCGCCGCGGCGGCCTCGGGGACGGTACGGCTGAGGACGACGGCCACTTCCAGGCGGACCCGCAGCGGCACGCGCGGCAGCGGCAGCCCGGGCAGTACGTAGCGCGCGGGCTCGCGGGCCGCGGTGATCCGGCAGCTCCCGGCCACGACACCGGGAACCGCGTCCGCGGCCTGCCGGAAGAGCCGGGCGGCGGCGGTCTCGGTGATCCAGTCGTCGGCCGCGGGGTCGCCGAGCGGTACGAGGCGGCCGGGCCGCAGTTCGGTCCGCACCAGGTCCATCACGCGGGCGGCCAGATCGGGCGCGGGCAGGTCGCGTACCGCCAGCGCCTGGTGCACGGCCTGGTCGAGCTGGGCCAGTTCGGCGAGCGAGTCCCGGCAGTGCGGGCAGTCCTCGTGGCCGGGGGCGGGCTCGCCGCCCTCCCACAGATCGGCCAACGAGGCGTCGCAGGGCAGGAGTTCGTCGTCTAGCGCCATGTGTCCATCGCCTCCGTCAGATAGCGGCGGGCCCGGAAGATCCGTCCCCGGACGGCCGGTTCGCCGATCCCCACGGCGGTGGCGATCTCGTCGTACGACAGGCCGTGGAATTCGCGCAGCACCCAGCACGCGCGCTGCTCGGGGGTGAGACCGGCCAGCGCGCGGTGCAGCGCCTCGGCCGACGCGGCGGACTCCGCGGCGCGGACGGGCGAGGACTGGTACTCGGGCGCGGCGGGTTCGACGATCGAGTCCAGCGGCTGGGTGGGGCGGCGGCCCCTGAGGACGTTGAGGCAGCGGTTGGTCACGATGCGGTACATCCACGTGCCGAAGGCCGCGTTCCTGCGGAACTCCGGCAGCCGCCGCCACGCGCTGACATACGCGTCCTGCACCGCGTCCTCCGCCTCGGCGTCGTTGCCGAGCAACCGGCGTGCCAGGCGCAGCAGTTCGCCGCTGTGCCGCCGTACCAGGATCTCGAACGCCTCGTCGTCGCCCTCGCTCGCGCGGGCGACCAGCAGGTCTTCCTCCCGCCCGGACGCCGGCGGCTCCGGCTCGGGCGGGGGCACATGCGACGGCGCCCCGTCGGACGCCTCACCGGACACGGCACCGCGCCGGGTCCTCGGCGGCGAGCAGAGGCACGTACAAGCAGGTCAACGTCGTCCGTCCAACAGGTGATCGCGGTCCACGGGGGTGTGCCGTACGGCACCGGGTTCGTGCGAGCGGCAGCGGCGTGCGGGGGCGCCGGGGTGGGACAGCCCCGGCGCCCCCGGAGAACGGCTACTGCACTCGTCCCTCGGCGGGGGTGTCGTCGTCCTCGTCGGGCAGGTGCACGTCGACGATCGAGACGTTGACTTCGACGACCTCGAGGCCGGTCATGCGCTCGACGGCGGAGATCACGTTCTCCCGTACGTCGGCGGACACATCGGTGATGGCGACGCCGTACTCGACCACCAGCTCCAGGTCCACGGCCGTCTGCCGCTCGCCGACCTCGACCTTGACGCCGCGGGTCACGTTGGGGCGGCCACCGGGGACGCGGTCGCGGATGGCGCCCATGCTGCGGGCGAGGCTGCCGCCGAAGTCGTGGACGCCGAGCACCTCACGTGCCGCCATGCCCGCGATCTTCTCCACGACGGAATTGGCGATGGACGTACGGCCGCGCTCGGCGGGCACGCGGAAGGCGCCGTCGGCCCGCTTCTCCAGGCCCTGCCCCTTGCTGCCGTCGTCGTCGCGGTCCGTGCTGGTGCGCTGGGGCGAAACCGGCGCTTCGGCCTTCGTCGTGGTCATACCGGGTCTCCTGGTGTTCGCAAGTGCACCGGCCGGGTCGCGCGGATCCACTGACGCGGATCGCACGACGGTGGATCGTACGAATACGCCGACCCTACGGTGCATGTGGCGGCCTCATGGGCCCTGACATTCTTAAGACACCCCTGATCCGGAGACCTCACGCGCGAATCCGGGATCTTCTCGAAGAGATTCCCGCGCGGGTCGGCGGGAGCGGGCCCGGCCCGGGTCCTGAGGCTCCGCGGCCCCGGTCCCGGCGGGGCTCAGACGTCGGTGCGCACCCAGAGGCAGAAGGGGTGACCGGCCGGGTCGAGGAAGATCCGCGTGTCGTCCTCCGGCTGGTGCGCGGCGAGGGTGGCGCCGCAGGCCAGGGCGGTGGCGGTGCCCGCCGAGAGGTCGGTGACCTCGAAGTCGAGATGCAGCATCATCTGCTGCGCGGCGGGGGCGGAGGGCCAGGTCGGCGGGGTGTAGAGGGGCTCGGTCTGGAAGGACAGGCCCGTGCCGCCGCCGGGCGGGTTGAGCTTGACCCAGTCGGGCTCCCGCGCGGTGACCTCCCAGCCGAGCAGCCGCCGGTAGAAGTCGGCGAGCGCCGTCGCGTCGGGCGCGTCGAGGACGACGGCGGTGAAGGTCGTACGCAGTGGTGCGGTCGGCTCTGACATCGGTCTCCCCTGGTCGCGGCGGGCCGGGCGGGCCGGCCCGGCTCTCGGGCGTGCGGCCCGTCCGCGGTCCAGCGTGGCACCGGGCACCGACAACGCGGCGCCGCCTCTCCGCCGCCGGACGGATCGACCGGCGGAGGGGAGGCGGGGGGCCCGCCGCGCTCCCGACTCAGGCGGCCGTGCGCTCGCGCAGCGTCAGCGTCCCCTTCCTGATCGTCGCCAGCCGCGGCGCCCGCTTGGCGATGCCCGAGTCGTGGGTGACGAGGATGAAGGTGAGGCCGCGGTCGCGCCAGAGCCCTTCGAGCAGGCCCATGATGTCGTCGCGGGTGCCCTCGTCGAGGTTGCCGGTGGGCTCGTCGGCGAGCAGCACCTTGGGCTCCTTGACCAGGGCGCGGGCGATGGCGACGCGCTGTTGCTGGCCGCCGGAGAGTTCGGACGGCAGGTGGGTCAGCCGTTCGCCGAGGCCCACCGACTCCAGTGCCCGCGCGGCGCGTTCGCGGCGGGCCGCGCCCTTGACCCCCATGGGTACGAGGGCGGTCTCGACGTTCTCCTGCGCGGTGAGGGTCGGGATGAGGTTGAAGCTCTGGAAGATGAAGCCGATGTTCTCCGACCGCACCTTGGTGAGCTTGGCCTCGCCGAGCTTGGCGAGGTCGACGCCGTCCAGTTCCACGGCGCCCGACGTCGGGCGGTCGAGGCCGCCGAGCATCTGGAGGAGCGTGGACTTGCCGCCGCCGGTGGGGCCCTGGATGACGAGCTGGTCGCCGTCGGCGATGGCCAGGTCGATGCCCTTGAGGGCGTCCACGGTGGCCTTGCCGCGCCGGTAGCGCTTGGTCACGCCGGTCAACTGATACATGGTCAATTCCTTCTGGACGAGGGGCTATTCGACGCGGCGCAGGGCGTCGGCGGGGCGCAGCCGGGAGGCGCGCCAGCCGCCGAAGGCGCCCGCGATCAGGCCGCCCGCGACGGCCAGGCCGACGGCGAGGGCGATGGTGTGGACGCTGACCGGGGCGCTCAGCGCGATGTCGACGGTCTTGGCGGCGGAACGGGCCGGGCCGCCGAAGCCGCCGCCACCGCCGCCTGCGCCGCCACCGCCACCGCCTCCGTTGGAGCCGAGTTGAGCGCTGAGCGTCGGGCTGATCGCGGTGACCGCGTACGCCCCCGCCAGGCCGAGCGCGATGCCGAGGACACCGCCGAGCAGCCCGTTGACCAGCGCTTCGCCCATCACCTGCCGGGTGACCCGGCCGCTCTTCCAGCCGAGCGCCTTGAGCGTGCCGAATTCCCGTACCCGCCTGCTGACGGCGGAGGAGGTGAGCAGCCCCGCGACCAGGAAGGCCGCGACGAGGACGGCGATCGACAGCCACTTGCCGACGTTGGTGGCGAGCGAGGACGCCGTCGACAGCGAGCCGGAGACGGTGGAGGCCAGGTCGGCCGAGGTGGTGACCGTGGTCCCCGAAATGTTCTTCTGGATGGCCGACTTGACGCTGTCGATCTGCTGCGAGCCGGACGCCTTGACGTACACCGTGGTGATCTTGTCCGCGGAGTCCGAGAGCGTCTGCGCCTGTTTCAGCGGCAGGTAGAGGTTGGCCGCCGCCTGGCCGCTGTCGGCGGTCGCGATGCCGATGACCTTGTACTTCGTGTCCTTGACGGTGACCGTCGAGCCGACCGAGAGCTTGTTCTCCTTGGCGTACGCGGAGTCGGCCACGGCGACCTCGGCGTCCGCCTGGGCGGCGGTGAAGGTGGTGCCCGAGGTGATCTTCGACGAAGTCAGCGGGCCGAGCGCGAGGTTGGAGACATCGACGCCGTACAGCGTGTAGCTGTTGGCGTCGAACTGCGCGCCGCCGCCCCGGACTTCGCCCTGCGGCGGGGTGTTGCCGCCGCCGCGCCCGCCGCCGCTGCCGCCGGAGGTGCCCTGCTTCTGCTGGAACTGTCCTTGCGTGAACGAGCCGTCGATCTTGAGCACTTGGAGGCTGAGGCCGCCGACCGCGCCCGCGACGTGCTGCTGGCCGCTCACCTTGCCGACGACCGAGGACGCCAGCGTCTGGAAGCCCTGGACCATGACGCGGTCGCTGCTCTGCGTCTTTCCGTCGCTGTTCGCGTCGAAGTCGAACTTGGGGCGGGTCGTACCGCCGCTCGCGGTGGCGGCGGGCGCGGCCTTGGTGACGGTCATGTCCGTACCGAGGCCGTACAGCGACTGGAGGACCTTGTCCTGCGCCTGGCCCATGCCGGACGAGACGGAGTTGACGGTGATGACCAGCCCGATGCCGAGCGCGAGGCCCAGGGCGACGACGAGTGCCGCCTTGCGTCGGCGGCGCAGCTCGCGCCGGAGATACGTGAAGAACATCCGATTCCTCGTGGGTGGCAGTGGGTGGAGCCGGGAGTGGAGTGGACGCGAGGAGGGGGTGCGTCCACTCCGCTCCCGCTGCCGCGAACGCTAGGAATCAGCGGTGACGTTCCGGTGAGGCGGGTGTGAGGGAGTGCTGAGAAACAGGGTGCCGCGATGAGCCGGGGATAAAGCCCGGGTGAGGAGTTCCTTGAACAGCTCTCCCACGGGCCCTGCACAGGCCCGTGACAGTTCGCTCGGGAAGTCTGACGCGGGGTGCGACCCGCACCCCGCGGGAGTCACCGCGGGCCGGGCCGCCTGCCCCCGGTCAGCGGACACCCAGCAGGTGGTCCATGGCGAGCTGGTCGAGCGCTTCGAAGGCCATGCCCCGCTCGGCCGCCGCCGTGACGTCGAAGTCCTCGTACGCGCCGCGGTCGGCGAGCAGTCCGGCCAGCCGTCCGCCCAGCGTGTCCTCCGCGCCGAGCGTCGGCAGGGCCAGCTCGTCCAGGCGCGAGGCCCGCAGCGCGGCCTGCACCTCGGGGTCGGCGCGGAAGGCGGCGGCGCGCTCCTTGAGGATCAGGTAGTTGCGCATGCAGCCCGCGGCCGACGCCCACACCCCGTCGTAGTCCTCGGTACGCGGCGGCTTGAAGTCGAAGTGCCGCGGCCCCTGGTATCCGGCGGTCTCCAGCAGGTCGACCAGCCAGAAGGCGGAGCGCAGGTCGCCCGCGCCGAAGCGGAGGTCCTGGTCGTACTTGATGCCGGTCTGGCCGTTGAGGTCGATGTGGAAGAGCTTGCCGTGCCACAGCGCCTGGGCGATGCCGTGCGGGAAGTTGAGCCCGGCCATCTGCTCGTGGCCGACCTCGGGGTTGACGCCGACGATGTCGGGGCGCTCCAGCGAGTTGATGAAGGCCAGCGCGTGGCCGACGGTCGGCAGCAGGATGTCGCCGCGCGGCTCGTTCGGCTTCGGCTCGACCGCGAACCGCAGGTTGTAGCCCTGCTCGGTGACGTACTCGCCGAGCAGGTCGAACGCCTCCTTCATCCGGTCGAGCGCCAGCCGTACGTCCTTGGCGCCGCCGGACTCCGCGCCCTCCCGGCCGCCCCACGCCACATACGTCTCCGCGCCCAGCTCGGCGGCGAGGTCGATGTTGCGGAGGGTCTTGCGGAGGGCGAAGCGGCGGACGTCGCGGTCGTTGGCGGTGAAGGCGCCGTCCTTGAAGACCGGGTGCGTGAAGAGGTTCGTGGTCAGCATCGGGGTGGTCATCCCGGTGGTGTCCAGCGCCTGCCGGAACCGCTTGACCAGCGCGTCGCGCTCCGCGTCCGTCGAGCCGAACGGGATCAGGTCGTCGTCGTGGAAAGTGACGCCGTACGCGCCCAGCTCGGAGAGCCGGTTGACGGACTCGACCGGGTCCAGCGGGGCGCGGGTGGCGTCGCCGAACGGGTCGCGGCCCTGCCAGCCGACGGTCCACAGGCCGAAGGTGAACTTGTGCTCGGGGGCCGGGGTAAGACTCTCGGAAGTCATTGCGACTGGCTCCTATTCGTCAGACTGTTAAACAAATTAGTATGCGAGACCAGCGATGGGAAGTGGCGCTCGCGAAGGGATCGGGAATCGCATGGGGTCGAAAGCAGGGACGGGACGGGTCGTACTCGGGGTGGACAGCTCCACGCAGTCCACGAAAGTGCTGGCCGTCGACGTGGACAGCGGCGCCGTCCTGGCCGCCGGGCAGGCGCCGCACACGGTCAGCTCGGGGGCCGGACGCGAGACCGACCCCGAGGTGTGGTGGACGGCGCTGCGCGACGCGATCGGGCAGACCGGGGAGTACGCGGCGCGCGCCGAGGCGATATCGGTCGGCGGGCAGCAGCACGGGCTGGTCGTCCTCGACGCCGCCGGACGCCCGCTGCGGCCCGCGCTGCTCTGGAACGACGTACGGTCCGCGCCGCAGGCCGCCGCGCTCGTCGAACGGCACGGCGCGCAGTGGTGGGCCGAGCGCTTCGGCTCCGTCCCCGCGGCCAGCTTCACCGCCGCCAAGTGGGCATGGCTCACCGAACACGAGCCCGAGGCCGCGGCGGCCGCCGCGGCCGTACGCCTCCCCCACGACTTCCTCACCGAGCGGCTCGGCGGCGCCGCCGTCACCGACCGCGGCGACGTCTCCGGCACCGGCTGGTGGGCCTCGGGCACCGAGACCTACGACGACGGGTTGCTCGCCGAGATCGGGCTCGACCCCGCGCTGCTCCCGACCGTCCTCGGGCCCGGCGAGGAGGCGGGCACCGTCTCCGCCGGTCTGCCCCTGCGGCCCGGCACCCTCGTCGCCTCCGGCACCGGCGACAACGCCGCCGCCGCGCTGGGCCTCGGCCTCGAACCCGGACGCGCCGTCCTCAGCCTCGGTACCTCCGGTACGGTCTACGCCGTTTCGCGGCGGCGGCCCACCGACGCGTCCGGGACCGTCGCCGGGTTCGCCGCCGCTGACGGGGGCTGGCTGCCGCTGGCCTGCACCCTCAACTGCACGCTGGCCGTCGACAAGGTGGCCGCGCTCCTGCGGCTCGACCGGGAGGAGGTGGAGCCCGGCGGCTCCGTCGCCTTCCTCCCCTTCCTCGACGGTGAGCGCACGCCCAACCTGCCGTACGCCTCGGGGCTGCTGACCGGCCTGCGCCACGACACGTCCGCCGGACAGGTGCTCCAGGCCGCCTACGACGGGGCCGTCTACGCGCTTCTCTCCGCCCTCGACCAGGTGCTCGCCGTGGACTCCGCCCCCTCCGACCGGCCCCTTCTCCTCATCGGCGGCGGCGCCCGGGGCGCGGCCTGGCTCGACACCGTCCGCCGCCTTTCGGGGCGGGCCGTTCAGGTGCCGCGTGCCGCGGAGCTGGTCGCGCTGGGCGCCGCCGCGCAGGCCGCGGCTCTCCTCACCAAGGAGTCTCCCTCCGCCGTCGCGCTCCGCTGGGGTACCGCGGCAGGGGCTCTCCACCCGCCCCTTCCCCGCGATGACGCTGCGCTCGCCCGCCTCTCCTCCGCGCTCCCGCTGGCGGCCGGCCGCTGACCCCGCCGCCTTTCTGGGGGCGGCGCCCGTTTCTTTCCCACCCGCCCACCCGTGCGAGTGCTTTCTTCGTCTGCGGGTGCCGCCTGTGCCTGGTCGGTCCCGGCCCGGGGCACCTCCTCGGGCGACGAACCTGCGGCCACTTCCATGACGTCCAGCCCCTGTCTGTTCGTCCCCCTGCGGGGGCACCCCGCACCGTCCCCTCCTCGCCCGTCGGCGTCCGCCTGTCCGCTGTGGCTGGGGGGGGGAGGGGGTGGGTGGGGGTGCGGGCCCTGCGCCACCCGACGTCCAGTCGGGTGGGCGGGGGCTGCGGGTGCTGGGGAGTGGGGGGTGGCAGGGGCTTCGTCGGGCGCCTGGGGAAGGGCCCGGTCTTTCCGGAGCGGCCGGGAGGGGGCACCGGCGCAGGGCGGCCCGCCGAAAGAATGCCCCTCCCGGCAACCCCCACCGGACCGTCGGACGCCGACGTACCGGGAGGGGACGGGCCGGGGTGCCCCCGCAGAAATGCGGTGACAAGAAGGGCACCGGATACAGGAGACCAGGTAGCCGCATTTCGAGGAGGTGCCCCGGACCGGCACCGACTCAGGCACAAGCGGCACCCGCAGACGAAGAAAACACCCGCACGGGTGGGCGGGCGGGCAGAGAACACCGCCGCGGCGCAGCCGCACATACTTGGGGGGATGGGATGGAGGACGGCGTGGGTAAGGGAATGGGCGCGCAAGCGGGCCTGAGGCGCCGCAACATGGCACTGGTCATGCGTGCCCTCGCCGCAGGCGAGAACGTCACGCGCGCCGCCGTCGCGGCAGAGGTCGGCCTGACGAGGGCGACCGTCTCGACGCTGGTGGACGAACTGCTGGCGGCCGGCCTGGTGGAAGAGCGCGGCGCGCAGCGCCCCGGCACCGTCGGCCGCCCCGGCACCGCCCTGGCCCTGAGCGAGCGCGGCCCCGCCGGCCTCGGCGCCGAGGTCGGCGTCGACCACCTGGCCGCCTGCGTGGTGGACCTGCGCGGCACCGTCCGCTGCCACGCCGAGGCGAAGGCGGCGAACCGCGGCCGCCCGGCCGCCGAAGTGCTGGCGGAACTGGCCGAGTTGACGGCGAAGGTGACCAGGGAGGCGGCCGGGAGCGGCCTGCGTCCGGTCGCCACGACAGTGGCGGTCCCCGGCCTGGTCGGAAAGGACCGCGGCACGGTCCTGCGCGCCCCGAACCTGGGCTGGGAGGACGTGGCCGTCGCGGCCCCCCTCGGCGAGGGCACGGTCGTGGAGAACGAGGCGAATCTCGGCGCGCTCGCCGAATTGTGGCTCGGCGGCCACGAGAGGCTCGCGGACTTCGTGCACGTCTCCGCGGAGATCGGCATCGGCGCAGCCCTCGTCGTGGAGGGCCGCCTGTTCCGCGGCGCCCGCGGCTTCGCGGGCGAGCTGGGCCACGTACCGGTGCACCCGGACGGCCCCTTGTGCTCGTGCGGCGCGCACGGCTGCCTGGAGACGTACGCGGGCGAGGAGGCGCTGCTGCGGGCGGCCGGGGTGGGCGCGGGCGGCGGCCCGGCACTGCGGGCGGCGGCGGCCGACGGCGACCCGGCGGCGCTGAAGGCGCTGGAGGAGGCGGGCGCGGCGCTCGGCATCGCGCTGAGCGGCGCGGTGAACCTGCTGGACCCGCAGGCGGTGGTGGTCGGCGGCCCGCTGGCCGAACTGGCGCCGTGGCTGCTGCCGGGCGTCCGGCGGGAGCTGGCGGCCCGCGTCACCGACCGGCAGTGGCGCCCTGAGGACGTGGTGACGTCCAGGCTGGGCCGCGACGGGGTGCTGCGGGGCGCGGCGTACAGCTCCGTCCGCACGGTGCTGGAGGACCCGGCGAGCTGGGCCCTCCAGCAGGAGGCGTGAAAGCTTTACGCCTGCGGAGCCGTCCACGCCGCCCAGGACAGGTTCCAGCCGTTGAGCCCGTTGTCCGGCTGGATCGTCTTGTCGGCGGAGTCCTTGACGATGACGACGTCACCGACCATGGAGTTGTTGTAGAACCAGGCGGCCGGGGTGTTGGGGTCCTTGCCGCCCTTGGTGTCGCTCAGGCCCACGCAGCCGTGGCTGGTGTTGGTGGCGCCGAAGATCGACTTGCTGCCCCAGTAGTTGCCGTGGATGAAGGTCCCGGAGTTGCTGAGCCGCATGGCGTGCGGGACGTCGGGGATGTCGTACTCGCCCTTGCCGTCGTCCTCGGTGAAGCCGACCGTCGCGCCGTTCATCCGCGTGGTCTGGTACTTCTCGGAAATGACCATCTGGCCGTTGTACGTGCTGTGGTCCGGTGCGCCCGCCGAGATCGGGATGGTCTTGAGGACCTTGCCGTCGCGGACGACGGTCATCTGGTGGGTCGCGGCGTCGACGGTGGAGACCTGGGAGCGGCCGACGGTGAAGTTCACCGTCTTGTCCTGGACGCCGTAGATGCCCGCGCCGCCCTTGACGCCGTCGAGCTTGAGCTTGAGGGAGACGTGCGAGCCCGCCTGCCAGTACTGCTGGGGGCGGAAGTCGAGCCGGGTGGAGCTGAACCAGTGGCCCTCGACCCGCTGGCCGCTGCTGGAGGTCACCGAGACCGCGGCCTCGACGGCGGCGCGGTTGGTGATCGCCTTGTCGAAGTTGATCGAGACCGGCATGCCGACGCCGACGGTGGAGCCGTCCTCCGGCGTGAAGTAGCCGATGAAGCTGCTGGCGGCGGAGACGGTCGAGAAGGTGCCGTTCGCCGCGGCCGTACGGCCCTGGGAGTCGGTGGCGGCGGCCGATATCGCGTACTGCGTGCCGCGGGCCAGCGCGACGTCCGGGGTCCAGCTCGTGCGGTCGGCGGATATGGTGCCCGCGATCTTGTTGCCGGTGGCCTTGGACGTCATGGTGACCGAGGTGAGGGTGCCGCCCGCCACCGTGACCTTGGCGTCGTTGTGGATGCTCGCGCCGGTGCTGCCGTCCTTGGGCGTGATGGTGATCTTCGCGTCGGACGCCTGCTTCGCCGCCGCGGCGTCCTCCTTGGACTGGGCGGCGGCCGACGGGGACTGGCCGCCCGACGGGGACGAGCTGGCGGAGCTGGTCGGTTTGTCGCCGCCCGCAGCCTTGTCGCCACCGCCGCCTCCGCCGCCGCACGCCGTCAGCGTGACGGCACCGCCGATCAGCACCGCGGCGGCCGCGAGTGCGCGGCGGCGGGTGAAGGGCGAGCGCTTGGCGGGGGCATGTGCGTTGTCGGGCGGCGTCACGCGTGTCTCCAATGGGCTGGGGTCGCTCGCGGGTGAATGACGAGCTTCGTCCACATGCCATGAAAACAGGCCGACACCGGTAACCGTGCCCCGAGTGCCGGAATTGTGGGGTAACGCACGCGGGCCGGTTCCGGCCGCACGCGACGGGAGGCGGCGCGTTCGCGCAGGTGGGATGGGTTGTCCCGGCGCCGCCTCCGGGCCGGTCGGCGCGGAGCGTCCGGCTCCGCTTCCGGCGCCGCCGGACCCCCGGACACGCCCTAGTCCTCGGCGTCCCCGTCCGCGTCCTCCTCGTCGAGGTCCCACTCGTCGGAGTCCGGGTCGTACTCGGTGTGCGCGCACGACCACGACGCCTGGACGAGGTCGACGCCCGGCACGGCCGAGAGCAGGTCGGCCGGGTCGACGAGGTACGCCAGCGCCTCCGACTCGTCCTTGCCGACGGCGTCGCGGGCGTGCAGGCGTTCCTGCGGCGGCATGAACTCGTCGGCGCCGATGTGGTCCAGGGCCGCGCCGCGCAGCTCGTCGGGCCCGGAGACCTCCAGGACGAGTTCCACCTGGAGTCGTACGTACCGCGGACCGCTCTCGCCGCGGGGAATCTCAGTAGCGCTCATGCCACGGAGCGTAAGCGCCTTCGCCGCGGCTTCCCACGAGCCACACCAAGTCACTACCATCTGCCCCTACGGTCAATTCGCCGCACCAGCTGGGGGATCCGTTGACCTCGCCCCGTCCCTATGTCGCCGCAGCAGCGGCCGCCGCGCTCGCGGCGCTGTTCTTCGTCCCGTCCGCGAGCGCGAGTCCCGACGACGCCGCGACCTCCGCGCACACGAAGACCGCGGCCCACACCCGTACGACAAGCACGGCCAGTACGGCCAGTACGGCCACCACGCGCTCCGCCGCGGAGCAGATCGGCCTCGCCGACACCGGCAGCATCGACACCAAGCCGTATCTCATCGGCGGTGCCGCGTTCCTGGTGGCGGGCGCGGGGCTGATCGTCAACGCCGGCCGCCGCGCCCGCCAGAGCTTCTGACGGCGTCGCTCACACGGTCGCCGTTCCGCTCACGGATTCACGCGAGCGGGCCGGTGACCGACTCCGCCGCGCGCGCCAGCTCTCCGGCCCGTACGAAGCGGTAGGCCGCCTCCAGGTCCGGTGACAGGAAGCGGTCGGGGCCCGCGCCCAGCACGCCCGCGGCGCGTACCGCCGCCAGGACCGCGGCCGAAGCGGGCGCCGGGCGCTGCTCGCCCGTCGTGGTCCTGATCTCCAGCGCGCGGGTGGCCGCGTACATCTCGACGGCGATGATCCGGGTGAGGTTGTCGACGGCCGTACGGAGCTTGCGCGCCGCCGACCAGCCCATGGAGACGTGGTCCTCCTGCATCGCGGAGGACGGGATCGAGTCCACCGACGCGGGCACCGCGAGCCGCTTCATGTCGCTGACCAGCGCGGCCTGCGTGTACTGGGCGATCATCAGACCGGAGTCGAGGCCGGGGTCGTCGGCCAGGAACGGCGGCAGGCCGTGCGAGCGGTTCTTGTCCAGCAGCCGGTCGGTGCGGCGCTCCGCGATGGAGCCGAGGTCGGCGGCGGCGATGGCGAGGAAGTCCAGGACGTACGCGACCGGCGCGCCGTGGAAGTTGCCGTTGGACTCGACCCGGCCGTCCTCAAGGACCACCGGGTTGTCGACGGCGGCGGCCAGTTCGCGCTCGGCGACCAGGCGGGCGTGTGCGAGGGTGTCGCGGCCCGCGCCCGCGACCTGCGGGGCGCAGCGGATGGAGTACGCGTCCTGCACGCGCGGCGCGTCGTCCTGGTGGTGGCCGGTGAGCCCGGAACCCTCCAGCACCCGGCGCATGTTCTCGGCGCTGGCCGCCTGGCCGGGGTGCGGGCGGATCGCGTGCAGCTCGGGGGCGAGGACCTTCTCGGTGCCGAGCAGGGCCTCCAGGGTCAGCGCGGCGGTGATGTCGGCCGCGGTGAAGAGCCGGGCCAGGTCGGCGCAGGCCATCACCAGCATGCCGAGCATGCCGTCGGTGCCGTTGATGAGGGCCAGGCCCTCCTTCTCCCGCAGGACGACCGGCTCGATGCCGTGCTCCGCGAGGAGTTCCGCGGCGGGGCGCACCGTACCGTCCGGGCCCTCCGCCTCGCCCTCGCCCATCAGCACCTGCGCGCAGTGCGCCAGCGGGGCGAGGTCGCCCGAGCAGCCGAGCGAGCCGTATTCGTGGACGACGGGCGTGATCCCGGCGTTCAGCAGCGCCGCCATCGTCTCCGCGACCACCGGGCGCACCCCGGTACGGCCGGACGCCAGCGTCTTCAGCCGCAGGAACATCAGCCCGCGGACCACCTCGCGCTCCACCGCCGGGCCCATCCCCGCCGCGTGCGACCGTACGAGGCTGCGCTGCAACTGGGCCCGCAGCTCCGGGCTGATGTGCCGTACCGCCAGGGCCCCGAAGCCCGTCGACACCCCGTAGACCGGCTCGGGCTTCGCCGCCAGCGCCTCGATCACCTCACGCGCCCTGGCGATCCCCGCCAGCGCTTCCGGCGCCAGCTCCACCCGCGCGCCGTCGCGCGCCACGGCGAGTACGTCGTCGGCGGGGGCGCCGTGCGCACCGATGACCACGTTATGCATATTCATATTCACGCACCCTAAGCACTGAAAGCCGCCCTGTCACTCCCCTCTGCGACCAGCACTCTCCGGCCCCGCCCCCGCGGGTCCCGGCCGGGCGGGACGTCGCGGACACGCCCTAAGGACGGTTGCCGCGGATGCGGCGGCGCTCGCCCTCGCGGGCCGGCGGCGAGTCGGCGAGCCGCACGACGGGGTCCTCGGGCCCGGCGCGCCCCGCGACGACGGGGTGCGCCGCGCGCAGCGCCTTGGCCTGGTACTGCGCCGCGTCGGCCAGCCGGAACAGCCGCCGCGCCGAGCGCACGGGCCCGATCGGATCGCCGGTGGACGCCACACCGCAGGCCACGCCCTCGCCGACCTCGAGCTGCGCGGCCCGCCCGCACAGCTCGTCGGCCGCCGCGACCACCTCGTCCGGCTCCTGCCCGACGGCCACGACGCAGAATTCGTCACCGCCGAGGCGGGCGGCCAGGCTGCCGGGAAGCATGGCGCCGCACAGCGAGAGCAGCGAGCCGAATCGTTCCAGCAGCCGGTCGCCGACGGCGTGCCCGAGCCGGTCGTTGACCTTCTTCAGACCGTTGAGGTCGCACACCACCAGGCTGACCACGGCCCCGTCCGCCCGGTGCCGTTCCAGCGCCTCGTCGAGGCGTACGTCCACGGCCCGGCGGTTGCCGAGCCCGGTCAGCGGGTCGGTGAAGGCCAGCCGCTGCACCTCGGCGAGCCGTTCGGTCTGGGCGATCCCGGACGCGATGACGGCGGCCAGCACCGTCGCGAAGTCGGCGTCCCCTCGGTCGAAGCCGGACACCCCGGCGCGCCTGGCCACGTACAGCTCGCCCCACGC
This sequence comes from Streptomyces sp. NPDC025721, assembly GCF_055558595.1. Lineage (NCBI taxonomy): Bacteria > Bacillati > Actinomycetota > Actinomycetes > Kitasatosporales > Streptomycetaceae > Streptomyces > Streptomyces sp. NPDC025721. The sequence goes on from NZ_JBVHMF010000019.1 coordinate 159,255, forward strand.
CCTGCCGTGCAGCACGATCGGCGCGACCACGCAGGAGCCGCGTCCGCGCCGCCGCAGCGCCGCGGCCCGGCCCCAACTGCTGCCGCCGGGCGACGCGCCGGTTCCTTCGGCGGTCTCCACCCAGGCGTGCGGCTCGCCGCCGCGCGCCCACTCACCGTGCAGGAACTCCACGATCTCCGGGAAGTCGTGCACCGAGTACGACTCGTCGTCCGGCTCCGGCTCCTCGCCGGGCGCCAGCTCCCCGTCGTTGACCAGGACCCGCAGCCGCCCGGTCTCCCGCTCCCACGTCGAGATCGCCGCGAAGGACGCGTCCATCGCGAGCCGCGCCCGCCGCGCCCCGGCCCGTACCGCGGCCAGCGGCGTCTGTTCGGTCGCCAGTGCCTGTGCCAGCTCGACGACCGCTCGAAGCCGGAGATCGGCCGTCCCGTCCACCATCTGTCCAGGCTAGGGAGGTTTGTCCGGTTTGGAGCGCTGGCTGCGCCGAACGGAGCCCGTTCGGCGCTGCGCCCGCCCGTCGGCGACTACGCACAGTGGCCGCGCGCGGCGATCACGCGCCGGGCCACCGCGGGGGCCGCTTGTCGTTGAAGGCGGCCACGCCTTCCGCGCGGTCGGCGGAGAAGGCGGTGGCGCGCCAGGCGGCGTCCTCGATCTCCAGCCCGGCGCGCAGGTCGAGGCCCTGGCCCAGGCGCAGCGCGCGCTTGGCCGAGCGCAGGCCGACCGGCGAATTCGCGGCGATCCGGTCGGCCAGCGCCAGCGCCTCGGCGCGGGCGTCGTTCCCGGCCGCGAGCTGGTCCACCAGGCCGAGGGCGAGCGCCTCGGCGGCCGGTACGCGGCGGGCGGTGAAGACCAGTTCCGCCGCACGGGCGGCGCCGACCCTGCGGGGCAGCAGTTGGGTACCGCCGCCGCCCGGGATGACGCCGACCGAGACCTCGGGCAGGCCGACGACGGCCGTCTCGTCGGCCACGATCACGTCACAGGCGAGCGCCAGCTCGAAGCCGCCGCCGAGCGCGTAGCCGTGCACCGCCGCGACGGCGGGCATCGGCAGTTCCAGGACGCCGGTGTACGCGGCCCTGGTGTGCGGGCGCTGGCGTACGAGGTCGGCGTCGGTGAACGCGTTGCGCTCCTTGAGGTCGGCGCCGACGCAGAACGCCTTGTCGTGGGTGGACGTCAGGACCGTGACGCTGACGCCGGGGTCGGCCGCCAGCGCCGCGCAGGCGTCGCCGATCGCGACGGCCATCCGCGTGGAGACGGCGTTCATCGCCTTCGGCCGGTCGAGCACCAGTTCCGCGACGCGCTCGCCGTGCCGGCGGACCGCCACCCACTCCCCGAACCGCCGTTCCGCCGTCCCCTGCGCTTCCATTCGCCCGCCCTCCGGTTAACGACCGTGAACCCCCATCCTGCCATCCCCCTCCCCGCGGGGGACGGCACGGTCGCACAGGGCCGGACGGCGCTCGCCTCACGTCGGATTCATACGGTCATACGGTGGACGGTCGCGAATCCCCCGGCCAGCAGCACGGCGACGACGGCCGCGAGGACCCCGGTGACCCCCAGGGCGGTGAGCCCGGCGAAGAAGTGGCCTATGCCCTTCCAGCCGTGCGCCCATGTGGCGATCAGCGCGACCAGGGCCAGCACCCCGAGCTGCGCCCCGCCGAAGGCCGTGGTGCCGGGCAACCCGGCGCGGCGGAAGACCAGGCCGTACCACATCCCGTAGACGAACAGCAGGAAGAAGGCGACGGCGGCGGTGAGCCACGAGACGTACCAGGCGCCGTCCAGCAGGAACGGGACGCGGAAGTAGGCCATGCGCATGCCCCAGCCGCCGGTCGCGCGTTCGAGGACCTGGCCGACCGCGACGACCAGCCCGAAGGCCACGGCGAGGGCCCCGGCCAGGGCGGTGACACCGCGCAGGTAGGTGCGTCTGCTGACACCGAGGGTGAGGGCGAACGGCAGCGCGCGGGCGACGGTCTGGAGGCCCACGGCGAACATCACGAGGAAGGCCGCGGCCAGGCCGCCGACCCAGCGGTGGTCGGCGTGGGCCGCCGGGGTGAGCCGCAGGATCACCACGTCCAGGACGAAGCCGAAGGCGGCCCACTCCCAGGGCAGGACGAGGTAGGTGAAGCGGTCCAGCAGCAGATACCGGACGACGGAGAGCACCGGGGTGGGACGCATCAGGATGCCCTCGCAGTCGTGAGGCCGGACGGGTCGTGGGGTCCGGCGTCGGCCGCGCCGTGGCGCTCGGCCGCGTGGACCGCGAGCTGCTGGAGGGTGCACTCCTCCAGGCGCAGGCGCAGGTGTGCGGCCAGTTCGCGGTCGCGGTCGTCCAGGCGGCCTACCATCACCGCCCTGGTCTGCGCGCCCATCGTGCGGCGGCTCAGCGTCGCACGGGCGGCGATGAAGCGGTCCACGGCGGTGGCCGGGCCGGTGACGGTCGTGGCGGTGCCGCGCAGTTCCTCGGTCGGCGCGTCGAGGACCAGCCGACCGCGGTCCAGGACCAGGACGCGGTCGAGGAGTTCGGCGGCCTCGTCGATGAGGTGGGTCGAGAGCACGACGCACCGGGGGTGGGCGGCGTAGTCGGCGAGGAGCTGGTCGTAGAAGAGCGAGCGGGCGACCGCGTCGAGGCCCGCGTACGGCTCGTCGAACAGCGTGAGTTCGGCGCGGGCGGCCAGCCCGATGATGATGCCGAGGGCGGTCCGCATGCCGCGCGAGAGCTTCTTGATCGGCCGGGTCGGCGGCAGCTCGTACGCGTCCAGCAGCGTGCCCGCCAGCTCCTTGTCCCAGTTCGGGTAGAGCAGCGAGGCCGCCGCGACGGCGTGCCGCACCTTCAGGTCGGGGTACGTCTGGTCCTCGCGGACGAGGATCATCCGGCGCAGCACCGCGTCGTTCTCCAACGGCCGGGCGCCGAAGGCGTGCACGGTCCCGGAAGTGGCGATCTCCTGGCCCGCCAGGATGCGCAGCAGCGTCGTCTTCCCCGCGCCGTTGCGGCCCACCAGTCCGGCGATGCACGGCGTGTCCAGCTCGAAGCTGACGTCGGTGAGCGCCTGGTGGTCGCGGAAGGCGCGTCCGACGCCGGTCAGCGAGACGACCGGGCTCATACGTCGCCCCCGACCGTCGCCGCCGTGGTCGTGGTGGCGGCCGTGGTACCAGGCGGGGCGGTCGTGCCAGCGGTCGTGGCGGCCGGGGTTCCGGCGGACGGCGCGGAGTGCGGCGCGGAGTGCGGCGCGGTGGCGCCCGCCGCCTGCGACGTCACCGCGACCGAGGCCAGCTCGTCGCGCAGCAGGCCGAGCAGTTCGTCCTGCCCGATCCCGAGCCGCGCCGCCTCGACCGCCAGCGGCCGTACGTACCGGTCCGCGAAGCGCCGCCGCCTGCCCCGCACCAGCCGGTCCCGCGCGCCCTGGGCGACGAACATGCCGACGCCGCGCCGCTTCTCCACCAGATCCTCGTCCGACAGGACGGTGAGCGCGCGCGCCGCGGTGGCCGGGTTGACCCGGTAGAAGACCGCGAGCTCGTTGCTCGACGCGACGCGCTCGCCCTCGCCCACCGTCCCGTCGGCGATCTGATTCGCCAGCTCGGCCGCGATCTGGGCGAAGATCGGCCCGCCCTCTTCCAGGAGTGACATCCTGCCTCCATTGCTCTGGTGGTTCCCTACCGTACTAAGGAACCAACAGGGCGGGCAAGAGGGCACGCCGAATGAGGCGGGGGAAGTCGGGTGACCCGGCGGAAGCGGGACACGGCGTCAGGGACGCGGCGCGCGGGCAGGCCGGAGCGCGCGCCCGTGGCGCGGTCGGGGCGGAGCGGACCTCAGTCCCGGCGGGAGAGCAGCCAGGGCTCGACGACGCCGAGGCCGCGCACGGGGCGGCGCCACATCGGCTGGAGGGCGAAGCGGTACTTCTCCGCCTCGGTGGCGTCCACGTCCGCCTCGGACAGCGGCGCGTCACCGGCCTCGCCCAGCGCCTCGGCGAAGTCGCCGTCGACGAGGACGGCGTCGCGCGGCGCTATCGAGGTGAGCCGGGAGGCGAGGTTCACGGTGGTGCCGAAGACGTCGCCCATGCGGGTGGTGACGGTGCCGAAGGCCATGCCGACGCGCAGGGCGGGCATGCTGTCGTCGCCGGTCATGGTCTCGATGAGGCGTATGCCGATCTCGGCGGCGGTGCCGGGGTCGTCGGCGACGAAGAGGACTTCGTCGCCGAGGGTCTTGATCAGCCGTCCGCCGTACGCGGCGACCTGGTCGGCGGCCGTGGTCTCGAACGCCTCGACCAGCTCGCCCAGTTCCTCCTCCTCCAGGCGCCGGGTGAGCCGGGTGAAGCCGACGAGGTCGGCGAAGCCGACGGCCAGCCGCCGGTCGACGGCCTCCTCGTCGTCGGACTGCACGACCCGGCTGGTGGCGGCGGCGACCTGGCGGCGCCAGACGTAGATGAGGAACTCCTCCAGTTCCGGCAGGAGGAGTTCGACCAGCGGATACGCGACTTCCGCGCGGGTCATCCCCGGCTCGGGCGGCTCGGTGAGACCTTCGAGGAAGGAGTCGGTCTGCCAGTCGGCGAGCCGGGCCGTGGTCTGGCCGGTGGAGCGGGCGACCTGGATGGCCATCGACTCGCTGAGCAGCCCCGCCTCGACCAGGCCGGCCAGCCGCCGCAGGGCGAGGACGTCCGCCTCGGTGAGCGCGCGCGCCTGGCCGATGTCGGCGAAGCCCATGGCCCGCCAGAAGCGGGAGGCCAGGTCCATGGAGACACCCGCGGTGCGGGCGGCCTGGAAGGGGGTGTAGCGGCGGGGCGCGCCGAGGATGAGCTGTTCCAGGCGCAGCGCCAGCGGGTGCTCCCCCGACTCGCCCGGCTCCCCCGGCTCCTCAAGATCGACCGGATCCACTGGATCGGCCGGGTCTGACGCGTCCGTGCCGTCGACGGAATCGGCCGGATCCGGCGCGTCCACGGGGTCGGGTACATCCGCGGCGTCCGGTGCGATCGGAGGGTCGGCGGGATCGACGCCGTCCGGCTCCGGGGCGGCACCCGGATCCGAGTCGTGCGGCTCGTCTGGCGGGGTGCCCGCGTTCTCCACGCTCACCGCCCAGCCCTTGAGGAATCCCTGCGCACAGCCCTTCCGATCATCGAGACGACGCAGCCCCTCAACGATACGGCAGGTGTGCCGTGGCTCACTCTCACCAGGGCGCCGGTGAGACACCCGTGACGCGCGACGGAACGGCGCGCGAGCCGGTCTCCGCGGCGGTGTCCCGCCGCGTCAGCGCGCGGGCCTGAGGTGGACGACGTCGCCCGCGGCGACCGGCTGCTCGGCGCCGTCCGGGGTGGCGATCACCAAGCGGCCGTCGCCGTCGATCCCGACCGCGGTACCGGCCAGTTCCTTGTCGCCCGGCAGCTCCGCGCGGACCTCCCGGCCCAGGGTGGCGCAGCCCGCCGCGTAGGTCTGCTGGAGCCGGGAAGCGGCGGGGTCGCCGTCCTCCGCGCGCCAGGCGCCGTACCAGTCGGCCAGCGAGCGCAGGACCGCCCGCAGCAGCGGGTCCCGGTCGGTGCCCTTGGCCCCGGCCAGGGCGAGGGACGCGGCGGTGGGGACGGGCAGCTCGGCGGCGCGCAGCGACACATTGAGGCCGATGCCGATGACGACGCCGTCGTCGCCCGCGCGCTCGGCGAGGATGCCGCCCGCCTTGCGTTCCTCGCCGTCCACGGTGACCAGCAGGTCGTTGGGCCACTTGAGTGCCGTGTCGACGCCCGCGGCCCGCGACAGGGCGGTGGCGGTGGCGACCCCGGCGAGCAGCGGCAGCCAGCCCCAGCGGTGCACCGGCACCGGGGCGTGCGCCGGGAGCGGCGTGCCGTCGGGCGCGGTACGGGCGGCCGTGGCGCCACCCGGTCGGAGCAGTACCGAGAAGAAGAGCCCGGAGCGCGGCGGCGCCGACCAGCGGCGGTCCAGCCGTCCGCGGCCCGCGGTCTGCTCCTCGGCCACGAGGACCGCCCCCTCGGGGGCGCCCCGCGCGGCGCGGGCGGCCAGGTCGCTGTTGGTGGAGCCGGTGGCGTCCACCACGTCCAGCGCGGTCCACAGCGCGTCGGGGGTGACCACGGCGCGCCGCAGCGCGGCGGCGTTGAGCGGCGGTCGTTCCAGGTCGGACCAGCGGCTGGGCGTCATGTCCTCACCCTATGAGGCGGGTACCGGAGTGTGTCCAACGCCGCACTGCTCGTACCCCAGAGTCGCCACTACGCTACGGAACAGCGTTACCGGCCAGTCAGCAAGTCCCGCCGAGAGCAGGAGAGCCGCCTCCATGTCCGAGCAGGAACACGACATCCACACCACCGCGGGCAAGCTCGCGGACCTGCGCCGCCGTATCGAGGAGGCGACGCACGCGGGCTCCGGGCGCGCGGTGGACAAGCAGCACGCCAAGGGGAAGGGCACGGCCCGCGAGCGGATCGAACTGCTCCTGGACGAGGGGTCGTTCACCGAGCTGGACGAGCTGGCGCGGCACCGCTCGACCAACTTCGGCCTGGAGAGCAACCGGCCGTACGGCGACGGTGTCGTCACCGGCTACGGCACGGTCGAGGGCCGCCCGGTCGCGGTGTTCTCGCAGGACTTCACGGTCTTCGGCGGCGCGCTCGGCGAGGTCTACGGCGAGAAGATCGTCAAGGTGATGGACTTCGCGCTGAAGACCGGCTGCCCGGTGATCGGCATCAACGACTCCGGCGGCGCCCGGATCCAGGAGGGCGTCACCTCGCTCGGCATGTACGGCGAGATCTTCCGCCGCAACACCCACGCCTCCGGGGTGATCCCGCAGATCAGCCTGATCATGGGCCCGTGCGCGGGCGGCGCGGTGTACTCCCCCGCGATCACCGACTTCGTGGTGATGGTCGACCAGACCTCGCACATGTTCATCACGGGTCCCGATGTGATCAAGACGGTGACCGGCGAGGACGTCGGCATGGAGGAGCTGGGCGGCGCCCGTACCCACAACTCGACGTCGGGGAACGCGCATCACCTGGCCGGTGACGAGAAGGACGCCTTCGAGTACGTCAAGGCGCTGCTGTCGTACCTGCCGAGCAACAACCTCCAGGAGGCGCCGTCCTTCGCCGCCGAGGCGGATCTGGCGGTCACGGACGAGGACCTCGAACTGGACACGCTGATCCCGGACTCGGCGAATCAGCCGTACGACATGCACAAGGTGATCGAGCACGTCCTGGACGACGGCGAATTCCTGGAGACCCAGGCGCTGTTCGCGCCGAACATCCTCACCGGTCTCGGCCGTATCGAAGGCCGTCCTGTCGGTGTGGTCGCCAACCAGCCGCTCCAATTCGCGGGCTGTCTCGACATCAACGCCTCCGAGAAGGCGGCGCGTTTCGTGCGGACCTGCGACAGCTTCAACATCCCCGTGGTCACTTTCGTCGACGTTCCCGGTTTTCTCCCCGGCACCAGTCAGGAGTGGGACGGCATCATCCGCCGCGGTGCCAAATTGATCTACGCGTACGCCGAGGCCACGGTTCCGCTGATCACGATCATCACTCGAAAGGCGTACGGCGGCGCGTACGACGTGATGGGCTCCAAGCACCTGGGCGCGGACCTGAACCTGGCCTGGCCCACGGCACAGATCGCGGTGATGGGCGCGCAGGGCGCCGTCAACATCCTGCACCGCCGCACGCTGGCGGAGGCGGCCACCCCGCAGGAGGCGGAGGAGCTGCGGACGCGGCTCATCGCGGACTACGAGGACACGCTGCTGAATCCGTACATCGCCGCGGAGCGCGGCTACGTGGACGCGGTCATCGCGCCCTCCCAGACCCGCGCGCAGCTCGTGAAGGCGCTGCGGACGCTGCGCAACAAGCGGGAGAGCCTGCCGCCGAAGAAGCACGGCAACATCCCGCTGTAGACGGACCGCGCGGGGCCCGGGGGCGAGGACCCGCGGGACCCGCCGGGCAGGGACCCGCGAGCCGAGGAGGAGAGCGCTCATGGTGATCAAGGTGGAGCGGGGCAGCCCGACCCCCGAGGAACTGGCGGCCGTCGTCGCCCTCGTCCAGGCGCGGGCCGCGGCGGCCGGGAAGAGCGCCGACGGCCCGGCCCCGCTGGACGGCTGGGCCGACCCGGCGCGCAATGTGCCGCGCGGCGTACCGGCGCCGGGGCCCGGCGCGTGGCGGGCGTCGGCGTGGCCCGCGTGAGCGGAATGTCGGCTCGGCGGCGGATGTCACACCAGTAACAGGGTGATCCTGAGTATCCGTACTCAGGCGCTCCGGTTCGCCGGGGCGCAACCCTGGAGACATGTTGTGGTCGGACCCGCGGGACGAACCGCCGGAGGAGATGCGCAAGGCGCAGGCGATGCTGCGCCGCGCGATGCTGGTGATCGCGCTGGCAGCCGCCGTGGTCATGCTGGTGGCGACCTGGAGGTCGTGAACCCGCGCGTCCCGGCCAGGACCGGCCCGGAGAACGGCCCGCACCGGCCTGGACCGGCCAGGAGAACGGCACCCGCGCCGGCCAGGACCGGCCCGGAGAGCGGCAACGGCGCCGCCAGCCGCCCCGGACGCGGCCGTGAACCCGCGTCCTGAACCGGCGTCCCCCGTACGGGTGTCGGTGCCTACGATGGGCCGATGAGCAGCTCCAGAACCCTTGTCCTCGCGTCCGCCTCGCCCGCCCGGCTCGGGCTGCTGAAACAGGCGGGCCTCGACCCGCGCGTGATCGTCAGCGGTGTCGACGAGGACGCGATCACGGCCGCCACGCCCGCCGAACTGGCCCGCGTACTGGCCGAGGCGAAGGCCAACGCGGTGGCCGGGAGCGGCGCGCTCGACGGCGGCGAGCTGGTGATCGGCTGCGACTCCGTACTCGAACTCGACGGCCAGGCGCTGGGCAAGCCCGCGGACGCGGCCGAGGCGGTGGCGCGCTGGCAGGCGATGCGCGGGCGCAGCGGGGTGCTGCGGACCGGGCACTGCGTGATCGACACCGCCAGCGGCAAGCAGGTCGCCGAGACCGCGTCCACGACCGTACGGTTCGGGACGCCGGACGACGACGAGGTCGCCGCGTATGTGGCGAGCGGTGAACCGCTGTACGTGGCGGGCGCGTTCACCCTCGACGGCCGCTCCGCGCCCTTCGTGGAGGGCATCGAAGGCGACGCGGGCAACGTGATCGGCCTGTCCCTGCCGCTGCTGCGGCGGCTGCTGGCCGAGCTGGGGGTGCGGATCACCGACCTGTGGGTCTGAGCCGCCGTCAGCGGGCGCGGGAGGCGGGGGCCGGGGTCGGTCCTGGGCCGGTTCCGGGGGCGGTTCCGGGTCCTGGGCCGGTTCCGGGAGCGCTCAGGCCGTGGCGGGCGGCGGGAGTTCGCCGCCGTTGCCGTTCGCGGTCCCGCTCTCGGCGGCCTCCCGCGGCCGGTCCTCGGGCGCGTACATCAGCAGCGTGGCGACGAGGCCGCCCAGTATCACCATCATCAGCACGAACGCGTACCAGCCGATCAGGCCGACGACCAGCGCGCCGACCACGCCGTGCACCACCGCGCAGACGATGAGCACGATCCTGGCGACCCGGCCGGTCATCTCGTCGCGGCGCACTATCCGCACGACGAGCACCGCGCACAGGATGAGGAAGAGGCCGAACAGCGCGCCGCCCACCCACGATCCGATGGCCATGGCGTCGGAGTCGAGACCGGCGAGCGACATGGACTGATGGCGTACGGCGAGGCCGAGTATCCAGTTCACGAAGGCGATGGTGAGGGCTTCGAGAACAAGGACCACGGCGGTGCCGACGGCTATACCTCTGCGCACACTGTCCCCTTCGGCCGTCGTCCGGGGCCCGGTTACCGCTGGTACCCCCGCCTGTCGCAGGCTACTCACCGGTACAACCGGCGGCAAGGGGTCTGGCCACGCCGGTCGTTCCACCCGTACGGGGAGTCCGGCGCGCGCGATCCGGAACGTCACCCCACTCGTTCGGGGACACCGGCGGCCGGTCGGGAAACACCGACGGCAAAGATTCCGCTCGCTATTCGTAGGGTTTCCACAAAAGAACGTCAGGTCTCTTCGCAGACTTACAGGGAGATCTCCCCCACACCGATGAGTGCGGGACATCGGCCCGAGCGGGGCCGTACCGTGGACTGAGCAGGCGTTCACGGGTTCTTCAGGCCCATGGATCACCCTCCGTGTGGGGAAGCTCACGTGCAGGGGTGCCTCGGCACCAAGTGTGGCCAGTACCTAAACTCGGCTTGTTTCAAGGAGGGAGCCATCGTGCGCAAGGTGCTCATCGCGAACCGCGGTGAAATTGCTGTCCGCGTTGCCCGTGCCTGCCGGGATGCGGGGATCGCGAGTGTGGCGGTGTACGCCGATCCGGACCGGGACGCGGTGCATGTCCGGGTGGCGGATGAGGCGTACGCGCTGGGCGGTGACACTCCGGCGACCAGTTATCTGGATGTCGCCAGGGTGCTGGCCGCCGCGGCGGAGTCGGGTGCGGACGCGGTGCATCCGGGGTACGGATTCCTGTCGGAGAACGCGGAGTTCGCGCAGGCGGTCCTGGACGCGGGTCTGACGTGGATCGGTCCGCCGCCGCAGGCGATCCGGGATCTGGGTGACAAGGTCGCGGCGCGGCATATCGCGCAGCGTGCGGGTGCGCCGCTGGTCGCGGGGACCGCTGATCCGGTGTCGGGGTCGGATGAGGTGGTGGCGTTCGCTGAGGAGCACGGGCTGCCGATCGCGATCAAGGCGGCGTTCGGCGGTGGCGGGCGGGGTCTGAAGGTGGCCCGGACGCTGGAGGAGGTGCCGGAGCTGTACGACTCCGCGGTGCGTGAGGCGGTCGCGGCGTTCGGCCGCGGGGAGTGCTTCGTGGAGCGCTATCTGGACCGTCCGCGGCATGTGGAGACGCAGTGCCTGGCCGACACGCACGGCAATGTGGTGGTGGTCTCCACGCGTGACTGCTCGTTGCAGCGGCGTCATCAGAAGCTGGTGGAGGAGGCCCCTGCCCCGTACTTGTCGCAGGCGCAGGTCGACCAGCTCTACAGTGCGTCGAAGGCGATCCTGCGTGAGGCGGGGTATGTGGGTGCGGGCACGTGTGAGTTTCTGGTGGGCCAGGACGGCACGATCTCGTTCCTGGAGGTCAACACCCGGCTGCAGGTGGAGCACCCGGTGACTGAGGAGGTCTCGGGGATCGATCTGGTGCGGGAGATGTTCCGGATCGCCGACGGTGAGGCGCTGGGGTATGACGACCCGGTGCTGCGGGGGCATTCGGTGGAGTTCCGGATCAACGGTGAGGATCCGGGGCGGGGTTTCCTGCCCGCGCCGGGCACGGTGACGCGTTTCGACGCGCCGACGGGTCCGGGGGTGCGGCTGGACGCGGGTGTGGAGTCCGGCAGTGTGATCGGTCCGGCGTGGGATTCGCTGCTGGCCAAGCTGATCGTGACCGGTGCCACGCGTGAGCAGGCGTTGCAGCGTGCGGCGCGGGCGCTGGGCGAGTTCACGGTGGAGGGGATGGCGACCGCGATCCCCTTCCACCGTGCGGTCGTCACCGACCCGGCGTTCGCACCCGCCGACGGGAGTCCGTTCACGGTGCACACGCGGTGGATCGAGACGGAGTTCGACAACACGATCCCGCCGTTCGCGGGTGCGGTCGTGGACGAGGACGACGCGCCGGG